>JAYTIG010000469.1:0-3646 GCA_043731995.1 Hyphomicrobiales bacterium | reverse complement strand
AGTAAAACCATGAACCGCATTCTGATCGCTTCCGCCATCGCCACCAGCCTGTTTGCCGCTCCGGCCTTTGCTGATTGTGCCGCTGACCTGGCCAAGGCCCAAGACACACTGAAGACTGCAAAGCTTGACGACAAGGCCACCGCTTCGGTGAAGGATCTCGTGGCCAAGGCCACCGATGCTGCCACCAAAAAGGACGAAGCTGCTTGCGCCGCTTCAGTTGCCGAACTCGTGAAGCTGATCCCAGCCAAGTAATTGGCATTGGGCGACAGCCCAAGATCAACAGCCCCGGCGTGGCAACATGCCGGGGTTTTTCTTTCTGTTGGAATGCATACAAAATTAACGGCAACACCCTAGCTTTTGCCAACCGCTGTCTTGAGGAAATCGAAATTGCGCCCTGCTCTAATTCTCGCCTTTGCCCTGTTGGCGATGCCGGCTGCTGCCCATGCTGATTGCGCCACGGATATTATCAAGGCTGATAGCGACGCCAAGGCTCACGGCCTCGACACGCAGAACAATCCACGCGCCAAAGCCTTGGTGGACAAGGCCAACAACGCGGTGAAAAACCACAATGACCGCGATTGCACCGATGCAGTGAAGGGTCTGAACCAAATGGCCGGTGTGAAGCCGTAACTCAGTTCAGCGCGGTTTCGGAATCATACTGCTGACGCGCGGCGCGAATGGCATTGTGATTTTGTTCAGACCAGTGCGCCAGCCCCCCAAGGGCCACATGCAGCGATTGGCCAAGATCAGTCAATGCATATTCCACTTGCGGCGGCGTGGCCGGAATCACCTTGCGTGAAATGAATCCATCGCGCTGCAAGTGGCGCAGCGTTTCCGTCAGCATGCGCTGCGAAATGTCTTCAATGGCGCGGCGCAAGACACCAAAACGGCGCGGGCCCTGGCCGAGCTCTCTCACCACCAGCGCACTCCATTTGTCGCCAACCCTGTCCAAAACATCGCGCACCGGGCACGCCGCAGTGAGTTCGCTGCGCTGACGATTGTTGCGGCGGGGTGACGTGACGCGCAGTTCCATGGGTGGTTCCTTCCAGGTAACCAAGGGCGGCAAAGCTGCCTCCTTGTGGTTCTTTCAACAATCTATAAATGAGCCCTACTCTCATTTTGAGACTTATTCAAGGAAGGACATCCCATGTATCTCGTCACCGGTGCCTCAGGCCATCTGGGCCAAGCTGTCATCAACCACCTGCTCAACACCTACAAAGTGCCTGCCAACAAGATCATCGCCACCACGCGCGAACCTTCCAAGTTGAAGGCACTGGCTGAAAAGGGCGTTCACGTGCGTGACGCCAATTTTGACGATGAAGCCCATCTCACCAAGGCCTTTGCCGGTGCCACGCGCCTCTTGCTCATCAGCACCAGCGCGATGGAACCGGGCGTGCGCCTCAAGCAACATCAGAACGCCGTGAACGCCGCCGCAAAAGCTGGCGTTGGCCATGTGATCTATACATCCATGCCAGCACCTGAAACCTCTGCGGTACTTTTCGCGCCAGACCATGTTGGCACCGAAAAGGCGCTGGCTTCATCCAAGCTCACAGGCTGGACCGTGTTGCGTGACAACTGGTATTTTGAAAACCTGCTTTATTCATATCCGCAGGCCCTGCAATCGGGCACCAAATACACAGCCGCCGTCAAGGGCAAGACGGCCCACATCGCCCGCGAAGATTTGGCCCGTGCCGCCGCCGCTGTTCTCTCTTCCGACAAAACTGGCAAGCACACCTACACGCTGTCCGGTGCCAAGGAATATACCACGGATGAAATCGCATCCCTCGTATCCAAGGCTACAGGCAAGCCCATCAATGTGGTGCATGTGCCAGTTGATGGGTTGGTGCAAGGCATGATCGGTGCGGGCCTTCCGGAGGGCATGGCCCGCATGTTCGCCTCGTTTGATGCCAACATCGCCAAAGGCGGCCTCGAAGGCACCTCAGCGGATTTCAAGGCGCTGACCGGTGTGGAACCGCAGGGTTTCGAAGATTGGTTGAAGAAAAATGCCGGAGCGTTTTCCGCTCCTGCCGCACACTAACACAAAAGGCCCCGGAAACGGGGCCCTCTATCTTGATACAAATCTTCTGGTGAGCGCAGACTAGTTCCGCGCCTTTTCGACCAGCCTGCGGCCAAACTCCATCACCGAGTTGCCAACCTCAGCGATATCGCGCTGATGAGTATCCATGAATTCAGCACGCAGGACGGCCATGCCCTGTTCAAGAACAGCGAAGTATTGGCCCTTGTCATCTTCGCGCTTCTTGCTGTTTTCCTGGATCTGTTCGGCGAACTTTTCCGAAAGCTCGGTCATTTCCTGGCGGAACTGACTTTCCACTTCCTTCAAGTGTTGTTCGGTGGCCAGCGTCAACTTGCGCAGAGCGCCCATCTGTTCTTCGCGCAGCTTGTCGATGGCCTGCGCCAACGACCGGCGCGTGGCGTGATCTTCCGCATTCACCTTCGTGGCGAGTTTCGCGAGGCTTTGATCCAACTCCACAAAATGCGCCTGTGACTGGCTCATGGAGGCGCGGAAATTGTGGTCAAACGTCGCAAGCAGCGTATCCGTGGTTTGCTTCTGTTCGGACAGGATATTGATGAATTCTTCATACCGCGTTTCGTTCAGCTGCGACTCAGGCCCGGTGATGATCTCGCGCAACTGCAAGAGCATCTTGTCATGGGTTTGAACCTCCCGTTCTAGGTCTGGCGCGGCAGCTTCAGTCTTGCTGACGGGGCGAAGGCGCGGGCGGGCGCCCCCCTGGCGCGGCGTGTTATTGATGTAGTGAAGGACTTCTGCATGAGACATTGCGTGCTCCATTCGTTGTGCCGAAGCAACGAAACCACGGCCCAAATTCGGCTGGTTTAAGCTAGGGCTTTAAGTCCCAGGATAGGTATCCCCTTTTGCGGCACAGGAACAGCGCAACATAAAATTAATACTAATCGTTAAATCAAATGCGCTTCAAATTAGCCACATTTATTGGGCTAGTTCAGCCCCAGCTGCGCATTAAAAAAGGCCCGGAAACAGGGCCCCCCTAGATGAATTTCCAAATCTCGGTTTTCAAAGACACTGGACTAGATCCTGCCAAAGATCGTCGCCATCTTCTATCCCAACCGAAAGACGAAATACCCCCTCGCCCATATATTGACGGAATCTGCCTTCGGCTTCGGGACCATGCTTGTAGCTTGATTGTTCGATATCGTCAGTGCCTATCCAGCAGATGAGGCTGCGGTGATGACCAAGCGACACGGCATAGTGAACAAGTTCCAATTGTTTGACCATGCGTTTGGCTATGCTCATGCCATCTTCATGGGTTTGGAAGGTCAACATGCCGGAAAAATTCTTCATCTGGCTTTTCGCAAGCGCATGTTGCGGATGCGACGCAAGGCCGGGGTAGAACACACGCTTGATCGCTGGGTGTTCTTCCAAATGCGTGGCGAGTTTCATGGCTGCATCCTGATGCGCCTTCATGCGGATGGGCAGCGTTGCGGCGCCGCGCAGAATGAGCCACGCATTGAAGGGTGAAAGAATGCCACCAAAATGCACGGTAGATTCCAAGTTGAGTGCACTGAGTTCGGCTTTGCGGCCGATGACAGCACCCCCCATGGCGTCACCATGGCCACCGATATATTTGGTGAGCGAATGCACCACAAAATC
>JAYTIG010000468.1:0-3647 GCA_043731995.1 Hyphomicrobiales bacterium | reverse complement strand
CGGGGCATAATGGCATCCGCTCCATCTCTGCCCATATTACGCCAGAGTTCAAACGCGTGCGCCTGGGCATTGGCCACCCCGGCGACAAACGCTTTGTGCAGCCGCATGTCTTGGGCAATTTCGCCAAGAATGACCGCGATTGGGTGGTGCAGTTGCTTGATGCTGTGGCCGACAATGCCGATTTGCTGGCGTCGGGGCAGGATGAAAAATTCCAAAGCAATATTGCGTTGGTAATGAAGCCACCACGGCCCAATGGCGTCAAGCCCGAGTAGGCTTTGCAATTCCGGCGCACTGCCTCTAAGACCCGCGCCAACAGATCAGTTCCGGAGTTATTTCCATGGGTTTCAAATGCGGCATTGTGGGCTTACCGAATGTGGGCAAATCCACCTTGTTCAACGCGCTCACGCAGACATCGGCGGCGCAGGCGGCCAATTATCCGTTTTGCACCATTGAGCCCAACGTGGGCGATGTGGGCGTGCCTGATCCGCGCCTTGATGTTTTGGCCGCGATTGCGGGCAGTGGGCAGATCATCCCCACGCGCCTTACCTTTGTGGATATCGCAGGCCTGGTGAAGGGTGCCTCCAAGGGTGAAGGCCTGGGCAACCAGTTTCTGGCCAATATCCGCGAGACCGATGCCATTGCCCATGTGGTGCGCTGTTTTGAAGATGGCGACATCACGCATGTGTCTGGCAAGATTGATCCGCTGGCCGATATTGAAACCATCGAAACTGAATTGATGCTGGCGGATTTGGACAGCCTCGAAAAGCGCCAGCCTGCCCTGGAGAAAAAGGGCAAGCAGGGCGACAAGGAAGCCAAAGAACTTTCCGATCTTATGATGCGTGCCCTGGTGTTGCTGCGCGAAGGCAAGCCCGCGCGCCTGGTGGAACGCAGCCATGAAGAAGAAAAGAATTTCCAAGGCCTTGGCCTCTTGTCGTCAAAGCCCGTGCTTTATGTGTGCAATGTGGAGGAAGCCTCAGCAGACAAGGGCAATCCTTTTTCCGACAAGGTGAAAGTCTTCGCCAAAACTGAAGGCAATGTGGCCGTGGTGGTTTCGGCCAAGATTGAAAGCGAAATCGCAATCATGGCGCTGGCCGACCAAAAGGACTTCCTGGATGCTGTGGGCTTGAGCGAGCCGGGTTTGAACCGTGTGATCCGCGCAGGTTATGAGCTCTTGGGCCTCAACACCTATTTTACAGTAGGCCCCAAGGAGGCCCGCGCCTGGACCATCACGAAGGGAACAAGAGCACCCGCGGCGGCTGGTGTGATTCATACAGATTTCGAGAAGGGCTTCATCCGCTCTGAAACCATTGCCTATGATGATTATGTTTCAGGCAAGGGCGAAGCCGGAGCCAAGATTGCGGGCAAGTTCCGCCTTGAAGGCAAGGACTATGTGGTGGCGGATGGTGATGTGATGCACTTCAGGTTTAATACGTAAGTCGAAAACCTTCCCTTCTCCCCTTGCGGGAGAAGGTGGATCGCGCCTCCTTGGCGCGAGACGGATGAGGGGTTGCTCCGAACTAACCGTTGATGTCGGAGCGACCCCTCACCCGCCCTGTCGGGCACCCTCTCCCGCAGGGGGAGAGCGGCATGCTTTGATAGAACGGAGAGGAGCTAAATCAATGCCCCTCAAAGCTCACCAGTGTGTGAGTCTTCACACCCTTGGCGCGCAGCTTTTCGGCGCCGCCCAAATCCGGCAGGTCGATCACAAAGGCGGCAGACACCACCTCGCCGCCTGATCTGCGGATCAGGTCGATGGCCGCACCAGCAGTGCCCCCGGTGGCGATCAGATCGTCAATCAACAGAATACGATCCCCTTTGGCAATGGCGTCAGCGTGGATTTCAATGGTATCCACGCCATATTCCAGAGCATATTCCTGGCCGATAACGCGCGAGGGCAATTTGCCCTTTTTGCGGATGGGAATGAAGCCACGGCCCAGATTGTGCGCCACAGCGCCGCCCAAGATGAAGCCGCGCGCTTCAATTCCCGCCACATAGTCAATCTGCCCATTCAAAAACGGCCAGGCCAATTCATCCACCGCGGCGCGGAAAGCATGCATGTTGGACAGCAGCGTCGTGATATCGCGAAACATGATGCCAGGCTTGGGATAATCCGGGATGTTGCGAATATAGCGCTTGATGTCAAAGCCGTTGCGCAGATCCATCGTTCAATTCCTCAAGGCCATTTCACTTCGGGCGGCATGGATGAGAGAATGCTGTCCACATTTCCACCGGTCTTCAGGCCAAAGATTGTGCCGCGGTCATAGAGCAGGTTGAATTCCACATAGCGGCCACGGCGGACAAGCTGTTCGTCGCGGTCTTCCTCGTTCCAATGCTTCTTCATGTTGTTGCGAACGATTTGCGGATAGACAGAAAGGAATGTGGTGCCCACTTCCTGCACGAAGTTGAAGTCGCTCTCATTGTCGCCTGAATGCAGGTTATCAAAGAAGATGCCACCAATGCCGCGCGGTTCGTGGCGGTGCGGCAGGTAGAAATAATCGTCGCACCATTTCTTGAAGCGATCATAGTCTGCCACAAGATGTTCCTCGCAGGCGCTTTTCATGGCGGCATGAAAGGCAATGGAGTCAGCGTCGGCCTGGGAGCGGCGCCGGTTCAGCACGGGCGTCAAGTCAGCACCCCCGCCGAACCAATGTTTGGTGGTGCACACCAGGCGCGTATTCATGTGAACCGCAGGCACCTGCGGATTGCGGGGGTGAACGATGAGCGAGATGCCTGATGCCCAGAAACGCGGATCATCCTTGGCGCCCGGCATTTGGGCCGCAAACTCGGGTGTGAATTCGCCATGAACGGTTGAGCAATGCACGCCAGCTTTTTCAAACAGCTCACCATGCAGCAGTGCCATGGTTCCGCCGCCGCCATTTTCCGGGCGTGTCCATGGTGTCTTGACGAAATGGGCGGTAGAAAATTCGCTTTCCAATTGCTCCAGCGTGCTGACGATTTGATCGCGCAGGGTTTCAAACCAGTTTTGCGAGATGGATTTCAGATTTTCAAGTGATGAGCTCATGGTTCACCGAGGTTAGCGATTGGCACCTTGCCGTCAACAGGGACGGTGGGAAACTGCCCTAGCTGCCGCAGGGCCTCGCCTGCGACCATGCTGGCAGCCAAGGCCACATTGAGCGAGCGCGTCTGCGGACGCATGGGAATGCGGATGCGGTGCGGCAGGGCATCATGCACTGAATCCGGCACGCCCGCCGATTCTCGGCCCAGCAAAAGAATATCATTTGCCTCAAACCGAAAGGTGACATGAGTTTGCGTTGCCTTGGTGGTGAGCAAGACGATGCGGTGCATTTGCGGCCTGGAAAGCCGACCAAGAGGGACTGCGCTCTAAGTCCACCTGATTCAGATAATCCATCCCTGCGCGGCGGAAAGCAGAATCAGAGAATACAAAGCCGGCAGGCTCAATAATTGTGAGTTTGAGCCCAAAACATGCGCAAAGCCTGGCAATAGTGGCGGCATTGGGCGCGATATCCGGTTGATAAAGGGCGATTTCAATCATTGGGAAGCCGATTTTAGGAGGGTTTTGCACATCAGCAAGGCGGTATGACTGCTGCGACAACTCATGGCTAGACTTATTGCCGCACCAATGCCAAAACGCGGCAGAATTGGGGCCGTTCAGCCTCGAAGCCATT
>JAYTIG010000467.1:0-1280 GCA_043731995.1 Hyphomicrobiales bacterium | reverse complement strand
AATCCGCCAAACGCGTATGGAGCCCGCATGTTGACGATTTCGAACCTCTCTTATCGCATCGGCGGGCGCCTTTTATTTGATCACGCCTCGGCGACAATTCCGTCTGGCCACAAAGTAGGTTTGGTGGGCCGCAATGGCACCGGCAAATCCACGTTGCTGAAGTTGATCATGGGCGATCTGGCCTCAGAATCAGGCGAGGCCTATGTGCCGCGCGGGGCCAAGATAGGCAGCGTAGCGCAAGAAGCGCCGGGTGGGGAGGAAAGCCTGCTTTCGGTGGTATTGGCGGGCGACAAGGAGCGCGCGGCACTGCTCATCGAGGCCGAAACCGCGCATGACCCGCACCGCATTGCTGATATTCAAACCCGTCTGGCTGATATCAACGCGCATTCGGCTGAGGCGCGGGCTTCGGTGATTCTTGCGGGCCTGGGCTTTTCGGAAGAGGTGATGCGCGGGCCCTGCTCTGCCCTTTCCGGCGGTTGGCGCATGCGCGTAGCGCTGGCAGCAGCACTGTTTGGCGCACCCGATGTGTTGCTGCTCGACGAGCCCACCAATTATCTCGATCTTGAAGGCACCATCTGGCTGCAGGACTATATCCGCGACTATCCGCACACCATTTTGCTGGTGAGCCATGACCGTGACTTGCTCAACATCGTGGTTGATTCCATCCTGCATCTCGATGGCCAGAAGCTGACGCTCTACCAAGGCACCTATGACATATTCGAGCGGCAGCGGCGCGAAAAGCAGGCACTGAATGCCAAGATGAAAAAGAAGCAGGATGATCAGCGCGCCCATATGCAGGCCTTCATCAACCGCTTCAAAGCCAAGGCCAGCAAGGCCACACAGGCGCAAAGCCGCATCAAGGCGCTGGCCAAACTGGAACCGATTGCCGACATGGTGGAAAACCGCGTGGCACCTTTCATCTTCCCCAATCCGAAAAGGGCGCTGGCCCCGCCGGCTTTTTCCTTTGACAAGTGCGGCATAGGCTATGGTGAGCGCGTGGTATTGCGCAATATTTCACTGCGCATGGACCCGGATGACCGGATCGCGCTGCTGGGCTCCAACGGCAATGGCAAATCCACCTTCGCCAAGCTGCTATGCGGCAAGTTGAAACCGATGCTGGGCGAAATGCATCATCACTCAAAAATCACTGTGGGCTATTTCGCACAGCACCAGTTGGATGAGTTGGATGAAAGCCAGACGCCGTTTGAATATGTCTCGCGGCTGATGCCGGATGTGCCTGTGGCCCAACGCCGGGCGCGGCTGGGTGCTGTGGGCTTTGG
>JAYTIG010000466.1:0-1280 GCA_043731995.1 Hyphomicrobiales bacterium | reverse complement strand
TTGATGTCAATGCCAAGGCGGTCAGACACGAGCTGTGCAAAAGTGGTTTCATGGCCCTGGCCGTGGCTGTGAGAGCCGGTGAGAATTTCCACTGTGCCAATCGGGTTCACACGAACCTCGGCGGATTCCCACAAGCCAACACCCGCACCCAGCGAGCCAACGGCCGCTGAAGGCGCAATGCCGCAAGCCTCGATATAGGCCGAGAAGCCCACGCCGCGCAGCTTGCCGTGCTTGGCGCTTTCAGCCTTGCGGGCGGCAAAGTTTTTGTAATCGGAAATGGACAAAGCCTTGTCCAATGCCGCGCCATAGTCTCCCGCGTCGTAACACATGATCACGGGCGTTTGATGCGGGAACTGGGTGATAAAGTTCTTGCGGCGGAACTCTGCCGGGTCCTGCTTCAGTTCACGCGCTGCGGTTTCAACCAAACGCTCCACGATATACGTGGCTTCCGGGCGGCCAGCGCCACGGTAGGCATCAACCGGGGCAGTGTTGGTATAGACCGCATCCACCGTCGCATAGACGGCTGGAATATTATACTGGCCCGACAGCAGCGTAGCATAGAGATAGGTCGGCACACAGCTTGCGAACGTGGAGAGATAGGCGCCCATCGAGGCAATCGTGTGCACACGAAGGCCAATGATGTTGCCATTTGCATCAATGGCCAGTTCGGCCTTGGTGTGATGGTCGCGGCCATGAGCGTCGGCCATGAAAGATTCTGTGCGCTCTCCCGTCCACTTCACCGGGCGGCCAGCGTGTTTCGAAGCCCAAACGCAAACCACCTCTTCGGCATAGATGAAGATCTTTGAGCCGAAGCCGCCGCCAACATCAGGCGCAATCACGCGCAACTTATGTTCCGGTGCCAGGCCATGGAAGGCCGAGATAACAAGACGCGCCACATGCGGGTTCTGGCTTGTAGTGTAAAGTGTGTAGCTTTCAGTGCCTGAGTCATAAGCACCAATGGCCGCACGCGGCTCCATCGCATTGGGGATCAGCCGGTTGTTGATGATGTCCAGCTTCGTTACATGCGCGGCGCGCTTGAAGGCGGCATCGGTTTCTGCCTCATTGCCCAGGCCCCAATTGAAAACCCGGTTGTCGGGTGCCTCATCATGAACCTGCACCTTGGACTTCATTGCCTTGGCGGCATCCACCACATGCGGCAGCTCGTCATAGGAAACCTGAATGGCGGCAGCAGCGGCCTTGGCCTGCTCCTTGGTGTTGGCCACCACAACGGCCACATGGTCGCCCACATAGCGCACTTTGCCCATGGCCAGGATGGGATG
>JAYTIG010000465.1:0-3665 GCA_043731995.1 Hyphomicrobiales bacterium | reverse complement strand
AGGCTCACCGCGGCCAATGCCCGCTCGGCCTTGCTGGCCACGCTTATTTCGCGTTGGGCGCGTTTCTCGCGTGATGGCGACATAGTTGGCGGCGATTTTCCAAGCTGGCTGATGCCGCTGTTTTCCGAAACCAACTTGGATGGTGAAAGCCGCAATCCCACGCCGGCCTCCTTGGGGCTGACCGACAGGCGCGGCGAATGCATTTATGCCGCCTGTCCGCATTTCAAACGCTGCTTCATTGAAAAATCCGTGCGCGCCGGCCGCAAGGCCGATGTGGTAATCGCCAATCACGCGCTGGTGTTGCATCAGGCTGCGATTGATCACGCCATCGGCGTGGCAAAAACGGAAGAAGAAGCTGAAAGCCCCGGTGGTTTGCGGCGCATCGTGTTTGATGAAGGCCATCACTTGTTTGATGCGGCAGATTCAGCTTTCTCCGGCCATCTCACAGCCTTGGAGGCTTCGGAATTGCGCCGCTGGCTGCGTGGGCCCGAAACCGAGCGCCGCCGTGGACGCGGCCTTTCCGAACGCATGGGCGATTTGGTGGTAGATGAAGAAAATGCCGAAAAACTGATGAGCCAGGTGTTGCGCGCTGCTGCTTCACTCCCCGGCCCAGGCTGGACGCGGCGCATCCAATCCGGCCACCCGGAAGGCTCGGCCGAGGAATTTCTCACACTGGTGCGCCAGCAGGTTCTGGCGCGCTCGGAGGCTTCGAATTCCTCATCGCTGGAAACCGATTGCCTGCCGCTGGTATCAGGCTTGCCCACCGCAATTGATGATCTGATAGACAATCTCAGCGCCTTGCAAAAGCCCATGACTGGGCTGGCCAATCTGTTACTCAAGAAGCTGGATGATGAAGCTTCAGAATTGCAATCCGCTGACCGTGGCCGCATCGAAGCCATTGCGCGGGGCCTGAAGCGGCGCGGCGAATTGATGGTGGGTGGCTGGGTGTCCATGCTCAAACAGTTGCAGGGCCAAACCAATCCGCTGTTTGTGGAATGGTTCGCGGTGGAACAGGTTTTTGGCCGTGAACATGATGTCGGTTTTCACTCGCATTGGATTGACCCTTCTGTGCCGCTGGCCAATGCCGTTCTGCGTCAAGCCGATGGCATTATCATCACCTCCGCCACGCTGAAAGACCGCCCGCCCGATGTGCCCGATGATTGGAGCAATGCCGAAGCGCGCACCGGTGTGATCCATCTGCCTTACCCGGTGAAGCGCGTGAGCTATGACTCGCCCTTTGCCTACCGCGAAATCGCCCGCGTGATTGTGGTGACGGATGTGAACCGCGAAGACATGGACCAGATCGCGGCAGCCTACCGCGAGCTGTTCCTCGCTACAGGTGGTGGCGCGCTGGGTCTATTCACTGCCATTGCCCGCCTGCGCGCCGTGCACAAGCGCCTTGCCCCCACGCTGGCCAAGAAGGGTCTGCCGCTTTACGCCCAGCACGTTGACCCGATGGATACAGGAACGCTGGTGGACATGTTCCGCGCGGAGCGCGATGCCTGTCTGCTGGGCACCGATGCGGTGCGCGATGGTGTGGATGTGCCGGGTGATTCACTGCGTTTGATTGTGATGGATAGAGTGCCCTGGGGCACACCGACTATCTTGGAGCGCGCCCGCGCCGAAGCCTTTGGCGGCAACGCCTATAAAGACATGGTGGTGCGCCTGCGTTTGCGTCAGGCCTTTGGCCGCTTGATTAGGCAAGAGGGCGATCGCGGTGCGTTTGTCATTCTCGATCCGCGCCTCGCCACGAGATTTACAACCGCTTTTCCACCCGGCATCCGCGTGGACCGCGTGGGGCTGGTGGAGGCACTTGATCTTGTTTCGGCCTTTCACCCAAGCCGGGTGAATTGAATGGCGAAGACCTTCATCCTCGCCCTCAGCGGCAGCTTGCGTGACGGTTCTACCAACACGGCCTTGCTGGAAGCAGCAAAGCTTCTTGCGCCACCGCGTGTTGAGATATTGGTGTGGAACGGGCAAGGACACCTGCCGCAATTCACGCCGGATTTGGAACCATCACCGCCGCTGGATGTGCAGGCCTTCCGTGATCTCGTGGGGCGGGCCGATGGCCTGCTGATCGCTTGCCCGGAATACGCGCGCGCGATTCCGGGCAGCTTCAAGAATGCGCTGGATTGGCTTGTGGGTGGCGAGACTTTCATCACCAAGAAATTCGCCCATTGGAACGCCTCACCCCGCGCCTTTGAGGCGCAGAAATCACTGCGGCTGGTGCTGGAAACCATGTCCGGCATCTGCGTGGAGGAGGCAGCGCTGGCCCTGCCGTTGATCAATCAACAAGTGACGGGAAAATATCTGGCCTCACATTCCGATTGGGGGCCGCAGATTAGGGCGGCACTAACACGTTTTGCGGGAGAGATCGTGAAATGACAGCTCGCATTGCTTCCTTCTCCCCTTGCGGGAGAAGGTGGCGCGCAACGCCGGATGAGGGGTCGCTCAGAACTTTGAAATTCAGCGCAACCCCTCACCCACCATTGCTTCGCAATGGTCCCCCCTCTCCCGCAAGGGGAGAGGGTTGAGGCCAGGTGATGCTCCCTCAAGTCTTCCAAAACTGGTTCGCTTCCAAAGGCTGGCAGCCGCGCCCGCATCAGTTGGAAATGCTCGAACTGGGTCTTCAAGGCCAAAGCGCCCTGCTCATTTCACCCACAGGCGGCGGCAAGACGCTGGCTGGTTTTCTGCCCACACTGGTCGAATTGGCCGAACCGCATGAGACGCAGGGCATCCACACACTCTACATCTCGCCCCTGAAGGCACTGGCCGTGGACATCGCCCGCAATCTCGAAGCGCCGGTGGCGCAGATGCAGCTTCCCATTACCATCGAAACGCGCACGGGCGACACCTCACATGCCAAGCGCCAGCGCCAGCGCCAAAAGCCGCCAGATATTCTGATCACCACGCCGGAACAGGTGACACTGCTGATCGCAGACCCTGCCGCCGCCCATTTGTTGCGCAACCTCAAATGCGTCATCATTGATGAGTTGCACTCCATCGTGTCGCAAAAGCGCGGCGTGCTTCTTTCTCTGGCCCTCGCGCGGTTGCGCGCCCATGCGCCACAAGCAAGCTTTACGGGGCTTTCCGCCACAGTGGCTGATCCGGATGCCTTGCGCGCCTGGCTGGCGCCAGCAGGAACACCACCCGTGCCGCTGGTGCTGGGCAAGGCAGGTGCCGCGCCGCAAATCCGCATTTTGGACTCGGTGGAGCGTGTGCCGTGGAGCGGACATTCGGCGCGCTATGCCATTCCGGAAGTCTATGAAGACATCAGACAGGCGCGGATGACGCTGCTGTTTGTGAACACCCGCAGCCAGGCCGAATTGCTGTTTCAGGAATTGTGGAACGCCAATGAGGATCACCTGCCCATAGCGCTTCATCACGGCTCGCTCGATGTCATGCAGCGCCGCAAGGTGGAAGCGGCCATGGCAGCCGGAAAATTGAAAGCCGTGGTTTGCACCTCGACGCTCGATCTCGGCATTGATTGGGGAGACGTTGACCTTGTGGTGCAGGTGGGTGCGCCAAAGGGTTCCTCGCGCCTCTTGCAACGCATAGGCCGCGCCAATCACCGGCTGGATGAACCGAGCCGGGCGCTGTTGGTGCCGTCCAACCGTTTTGAAGTGTTGGAATGCGTGGCCGCACGGGTGGCAGCCGCGCAAGGC
>JAYTIG010000464.1:0-3673 GCA_043731995.1 Hyphomicrobiales bacterium | reverse complement strand
GGGATTCGAACCCTCGATACGCCTTACAGCGTATGACGATTTAGCAAACCGTTGCCTTCAGCCACTCGGCCACGTTTCCGCATTGTTGCCTTTCGGCTATCGCTTCGATATGGGCCGTGCAGAATGGCAATGTGGCCCGAAGCGAAAGCCCCTTTGCCCCGATTTGGGGTTTCATGCAAGCTTTTGCAAAAGCGCCTAATTGGCTCTGGCCCATTGGAACATTAATTCGACCCGCTGGTTAACTGATTGTTGGTGTGTTTCGGTGAATCTTGGGTTAAAGGCAGTGTCGGGTTCGGCCCCTAATATATAGCCCCGGTGGGGAGATGGAGTTTAGGATGCGTGTTTTGGCTGTGGCAGGTTTTGTATTGGCATTGGGCCTCAGTGCTTCAAGCGCTTTAGCTTTCGATACCTTCATTCCGCTGGGCTATGGCTATTCCACAGCGAATCGCGATGCCTCGCAGCTCACGGCGCGTGAACGCTCAGCCATCAGCCAGACAGACATTTACGAAACCGATATCTATCAGCGCCAGCTTCGCGCCAGGCAAACAGACAGCCGCATGCAGCGCTTCCTGAATGACAGGAATTCTGACGGCACTGACTATACCGTCAACTATTGAGTGCCAACGGCGCGCTGATATATTCGCGCGCCACACCTTCAATGCAAGGTAATGAGAGCCCGCGCCTGACGCTGCGCTTCAGCAACTTGTGCTGACGTCATTTCACGAGAAAGTTCACGGCGATAAGTTTTGGCCGCTTCAGAACCCTTCAAGGCAGAAATATTGAACCACTTGTGGGCTTCCACAAGATTGGCTTCAACGCCCTGCCCCAGGCAATATTTGAGACCCAAATCAAAAAGTTCCTCAGCCCCAGCCGAAATTGGATCGAGCGCTGCAAGCATCGCGGAAGTATGTGTCATTTGATAACCCCATCCTGTTGGTCCGTGCCCAATTGTTTTCTGGGCTTCGGATAACGCCAACATGCCGCAATTTTTCCAACAGGCCCTTAATCCTTGCGCTTAACAAGCCCTGAATCCATCCCTAGTGCGGCCGCTAAGGCATAGATTGTCTGGTTGTTTTTCAATGCTTTATCATCATTATAAAAGAATTGAAGTGAAGTGGCCTTTACCCCGCTTTCACCATCGCGCAACTTTGCCTCAACGCACCTGCACGGCCAACGTCAACGCCACGGGCAAGTGATCAGAGCCAGAAGCCTGCCCCGCGACTTCGTGATCGAGCGCGCGGATTCCTGCACTGGTGAAGATATGATCAATGGCCAGCTGTGGTGTGAAGCGATTGGCAGGCCAGCTTGGCATGGAGGTCTGCCGCTGCAGGGCAAGGCTTACTGCAAATCCGTCCGTGACGCGCGAGAACGGTGTGGCATTGAAGTCGCCCATCACGATCAACGGGCCGCCACCTTCCAGAAGCCGCGCCAGGGCCTTGACCTGGATGAACTGCGCCCGCGCGAATGGAAAACGCGTTGTATGCGTGGCCACCAGCCGCAGGTTCCCATAGTCTGGTCCAAGTGTGGCCATAGTGTAGTTAGGCCCTTCCCAATAGGCTTGGGATTGCGGCGACGACAAAGCCAACTTGGAAATCACTGCCGTTTCGCAGCCCGAAATTTCCCAGCACGTCACTTGATAGGGCCACTGTGCTTTCAAAGCCTCAAGCAGCGGCTTGTTGTGTTCATCAATTTCCACCAACGAAATCACATCCGGACCAATCGCCGTGATTGTGGCCAGAGCCTCATCGACATTCACCGCGCCGCCATGAATATTGAACTGCATCACGCGCAGCCGCTTCTCGCCTTGCTGCAAAAGCCCCTCTGCGCCACTTGTTGCAAGATACGGCCAGAGGCCATAGAGCGCCACCAGCCCTGCAAACAGAACAACTGTGATCACGCCCTTGACGCGCGGCATGAAAAGGCCAATGGCCCCAGCCGCACAAAGCAAAGCAAATTGCATGGCAAATTGCGAGAACACATCAAAACGTATCCACAAGGTGCCAAGCCGCCCCAGCACCAGCCCACCAAGGCCGATGAGCAATGCTAGCGTGGCACCGCTCCAATCACGGTGCCTAACCTTGCGTTTCTGTCGGGGTTTGCCTTCGCCGGGTGAATGAAAAGCCTTATCGCGCGTCACTTCTTGCCTTGCCTGAGCGGCGGATGCTCGCATCCGCTCACCCGCACGCTCAAATCATTTTATTGTCGCATCTTTCGCTCACAAGTGGGTCCGCTTGTTCGCTTGATGCTCCGCCATCAAATCAGTCTGCTCTCCATGGGGAGCAACTCTTCGGGTGTAGCAAAGCCGGGCAATTGTTCAAACCGCTTCTTCCAATTTGTCACATTGGGATAGTGCGAAAGGTCAATATTTGCTTCAGGGGCATAACGCAGCACGCCGTAGATGCCGATGTCGGCAATCGTCGGGCGTTTGCCCACAACCCATTCTGAACGCGAAAGCTCCTGCTCAAGAAGGGCGACTGCGGCCTTGGCCTCGGTGTCATACATCACGCGAATTTCAGAGCCGAGTTGGCGTGTGCCGCGCATGTGGCCGCGCAAGCGGTAAACCGGAACCGCCAGCTTGTCCCATTGCCAGAACAGCCATTCCCGAATGCGCTGACGCTCCAGCGGCACCTTGGAACCAAACTTGTCCAGCGCTTCAGAAATATGCATCAGGATGGCAGCAGATTGCACGGCCATCATCTGCCCATCGCGCAAGGCCGGCACCTGGCCGAAGCGATTCTTCACCAGATAGTCCGGCTGCTTGTGGGCCCCTTCGCGCAAATTGATGTGAATATAAGAGAAGGGATGGCGCGCAAGCGCCAAGCCCAAAGCCGCTGTGTAGGTGGGGCCCGAAGTGGCACTGCCGTAAAGGGTGAAGCGCTGACGCTCTTTCGGGCTTGCCACACGCCCAGAAGACTTGACTACAGCAGGCTTCAACGCCGGCTTTGCAACCGGAGCTTTCGCCACTGGCTTCTTAATGGCCTGTTTCGCCTTCACGGGCATTTTGGCCTTGGCTGCCGTCTTCCCCATAAGAATTCATCCCCATACTGCCGTGTACTGATATTCAGCACACGGATTATAGCGTGGCGGAAGCGAAAGGGGAAGGCAAGTTAAGCTATTGTTAACGCCTTTTAAATCTATGAAATACCAAGCTTTTTCTTCAGGATGTCGTTGACAGCACCCGGATTGGCTTTGCCCCCAGTGGATTTCATCACTTGGCCAACGAACCAGCCCAGCATATTGGGTTTGGTCTGAACTGCCGCCACCTTGTCCGGGTTCGCAGCCACAATTTCATCGACGGCCTGTTCGATGGCACCGAGATCCGTCACCTGCACCAACCCACGCTTTTCAACGATTTCGGCCGGGTTCCCGCCTTCAGTCCAAAGCACTTCAAACACATCCTTGGCGATCTTGCCGTTGATCGTGCCCTTGCTGATCAAGTCGATCAGCCCACCCAGCTGTGCGGCAGAAACAGGTGAAGTTTCAATGCTCTTGCCTTCCTTGTTCAAGCGGCCAAACAACTCATTGATGACCCAATTGGCCGAAAGTTTTCCATCGCGGCCCTTGACCACGTCTTCAAAAAAGGCCGCAGAATTCTGCTCGGCCACCAGAACTGAGGCATCATAGTTTGAAAGCCCAAAGGCTGAAATGAAACGTGCCTTCTTGTCATCCGGCA
>JAYTIG010000463.1:0-3680 GCA_043731995.1 Hyphomicrobiales bacterium | reverse complement strand
ACGCGGCAAACAACACGGAACTCACAAACGCCAGTTTTACGCTACGTACGATCATGACATTAATCATGATGCGTTAGGGTTAAAACTCCGTTGCCGCGCCCAAACTTTAAAGTGAAAAAAGTCTTAAATCTCAGTTCTCGCGCATGGCGTGCGACCACTGCTGCACCAGTGGCTTGATCAAATAAGAAAAGGGTGAGCGCGATTCCGTTTGAATGAATGTTTCTGCAGCCATGCCTGGTTTCAGCTTGTTGGCACCCAGCTTGGCGATTTCATCGGCCGGAATGGTGAGACGGATGGCATAGAAAGGCTGTGCCGGTTGATCAGCGCGCGTGGACTCTGCGCGCGAAACGTCGGCTGCCACCTGTGTCACTTGCGCATTGATCTTTGGTGTCACGCGCATGTCAAAACCGTTGAACACCACTTCGGCAGCTTGGCCCACATGAATATGTGAAATGTCGTTCGGGCTCACCTGCGCCTGCAACACCAGATCATCATGTTCCGGCAGGATCATCATCAACGGTTCATTGGCGGCAATCACGCCGCCTTCGGTGTGAACTGACATTTGATAAACAGTGCCGGTGATCGGTGCCTTGATGGTAAGATGTGCAAGGCGCGACTGGGCCGCAACTTGCCGCCCTTGCAATTCGGCAATCTTGCTTTCTGTGTCGCGCAAGTCGGTCAGCGCCTGGTTGCGCAACTCTTCTTGCACTTGCAACATTTGCAGCTTGATCTCGCTGATCTTGGATTGCGCTCCTGCCTTGCTGGCCTGAAGCTGTCCCTCATCGCCACTGATGCGCGCAGATTCACGGTCCATCTGCATGACACGGCTGGCAGGCACCAGGCCTTGGGCCTGCAATTTGCGGAGGCTGTCGGTTTCTTCTGCCAAAAGCCCAAGCTGCTTCTTGTCACCCAGCAATTGCGCTTCGATGCCCTTGATCTGATCGTTCAACTGGCCGATCTGAACCTGATATTGCTCACGCTTGCCATTGGCCGTTTCCAATGTCGAAAGCAGAAGCTTCTGTTGGCCCGCAATGATGGCGGCCATTTCCGGATCTTCGGCCCTGGCAACAATATCTTCCGGCAAGCTCAATCCATCCACACCGTCACGCTGGGCGTTGAGTCTGGCGCGCTTCACGCCAAGCTCATCCACTTGACCCTGAATAATGTGCAGTTCGGCTTGGGTCTCTGTGGGATCAAGAACGATCATCTCTTGTCCCTCCTTCACCACATCGCCATCCTTCACCATGATCTTCAGCACATTGCCGCCTTCACGGTGCTGCACCTTCTTGGAATAACTTTCAGCCACGATGGTGGCGTTGGCAATCACCGCACCATTGATGTCGGCAAGCCAACTCCAGGCCGCAAAGATGGCAAGCAACGAAACCACGCTGGCAAAGCCAAATATCTTGAGGCGGCGCAAAGAGGCCTCAGTATTCAGGCCCGATTGCTGGTTCAATGTGGAATGCAAGGTCATGTCACTCATCACTCAATTCCGTGTGGAGGAGCCGGGGCCAACAATTGTTCCCCCCATTTGCAGTGTTGTTGGCTTGGGTTGTGGTTGCGGCTGGGCTGGGGCTTGTGGCCGCACGCCAACCTTTTGCAAAACTTCGTCGCGCCGACCATAGGCCGCAACCTGCCCATTGGCGAGCACCAGCAAATCATCCACCGCATGCAGCGCACTTGGCCGGTGGGCCACGACAACCACCGAAGCCTTGCGCGCCAGCGCGGCGCGGATGGCCTTGTCGAGTGCAGCTTCGCCTTCGGCATCAAGATTGGAATTGGGTTCATCCATCACCAGCAGCACCGGATCGCCAAACAGTGCCCGCGCCAAAGCCACACGCTGGCGCTGGCCCGCAGACAGGCGCGAGCCCCCCTCATTCAGCGGCGTGTCATAGCCTTGGGGCAGGCGCATGATGAAATCGTGGATATTAGCCATTTGCGCGGCCTCCACAATTTTCGCCGGGTCTGGATTTGGCAGGAAGCGCGAAATGTTCTGCGCCACGTTGCCATCAAAAATCTGCACATCCTGCGGCAGGTAGCCAATCATCTGGCCATGCTCATCGCTGTCGCGCTGGTCGGGTGTGGCACCATCAAGACGCACCGCCCCACGCACCGGCACAACCAGCCCTACCAACGCCCGCGCCATGGTGGATTTTCCGGCCCCCGTGGGCCCGATGATGCCAAGGCCACGCCCCGGCTGAACCTTGAAATTGATGCCCTGCAGCACCGGCTTTTCCGTGCCGGGCAACATGATCACCACATTTTCAACTTCAACCAGACCCGACGGCTGCGGCAGTTTCATGCGCTCACGCTCTGACGGAACTGTTTCAAGCGTGTTCGAAAGCCGCTCATAGGCCTTGCGCGCGCCGAGGAATTGCTGCCAGCCCGCAACCGCTTGCTCAATGGGGGCCAATGCGCGGCCCATGATGATGGACGAAGCGACGATGGAGCCCGACGAAATTTCATGTTTCACGGCAAGCCAGGCACCTGCGGCCAGCATGCCGGATTGCACCACCATGCGAAACACGCGCGAAATGGCACTGAAGCTGGCGCCAGCATCATTGGCTTTGGTCTGATGATCCAGTGCCTCGCTTTGAATGGACAGCCAGCGGTCACGCATGGCGCCCTTCATGCCGAGCGAATAGAGCGCCTCGGCATTGCGTCGCGTTTCTTCTGTCATCAGCGTCGCGCGGCTGGTCGCCAACTGGGCAGCGGCGGAAGGCTTGCGCGTGGCGCGCTCGGTCAACAGGGCCAGACCAACAATAACCAACGCGGCCAGTGTTGCCACCACGCCCAGGATCCAATGCAGCAGAAAAATGACGAGAAGATAAAGCGGCACATAGGGCATATCGAAATAGGCCATGGGCCCCTGTCCGCTGATGAACTGGCGAATGGTGCCCAGATCCTGCACTGGCTGGCTGCCCACGGAATTTGTCTTGTTCAGGGAAAGCTTTGACATCACATCGAACACGCGAGCGCGAAGTCCCTCTTCAACCCTGCGGCCCACACGCACAAAAATGCGCGAGCGGATATAATCCATCACGCCGTAATAGGCATAAAGCGCCATGACGATGAGCGCCAAGGCAACCAAGGTTGGAATGCTCGAAGCCGGGATCACCCGGTCATAGACTTGCAACATGAATAGCGAGCCGGTGAGCGCCAGCACATTCACCACAAAGCTGAAGAATAGTGTGGTCAGAAGTGTGCTGCGGTTTGTGGCAATGATCTGCGACCAAAGCTCATGGGCCTTTTTTTGCGACAAAACGTGTTCCTCTCCCAACTAGAACATCAAGCGAACAAGTGGACTCACTTGTGAGCGAAAAGATGCGACAGATAAAATATCTAGAGCGTGCGGGCGAGCGGATGCGAGCATCCGCCGCTCTGGTAAACGGATGGTTTCTAGCGCGGTGGGCGTGTAGGAATGGTAAATCCCACAACGCGGGCTGATAGACGCTTTGCCCCAAATGTCGCTTTGGTTCGGCTTTATGGTCAATTTGGGTTGACGAAGCGGCCCAGTCTTGCGAAACATCCACTATTCGGTGCCCCAAGGCAATCGCTGCGGGGCTTTAAAGGGAATACGGTGAGGACGACCCAATCGGGGCCGAAACCGTGACTGCCCCCGCAACTGTGAGCGGTGTGGCTTCTGGCATATGCCACTGGGTTAAACCGGGAAGGCGCCA
>JAYTIG010000462.1:0-9548 GCA_043731995.1 Hyphomicrobiales bacterium | reverse complement strand
ACTTCGGGCCCTTGTCGAAATACGCGGTGTCGTACTCGTCGCCCTCGACCACCACGAACGGCCCCTGTCCGTTGCGGAAGTTGCTGTCGTAGTTGAGCCTATGAGCTTTCCGGAATCGAAGTTCTGGCCAACTCCTATGATCGCATCATGCGCTTTGAACCTACCGACATCACCAAGCTCGTGGGGGGTGCCTCGGAAAGTGCTGCCGTCAGCGACGACGGCAAAACCTTTACCTTCAAAATGCGCTCAGGCATGAAATTTGCCTCTGGTAATCCGGTCACTGCGCAAGATGCCGCCTTCTCCCTGCAGCGCGTGATCAAGCTGGAAAAAACCCCGGTGTTCCTGCTCTCGCAATTGGGATGGACCAAGGACAATGTTGATAAGCTGGTAACAGCGCCGGATGATGCAACGTTGAAAATCACAATCACCGAGGACTATGCCCCCTCGCTGGTCTATGCGCTCCTATCGTCGGTTGTTGGGTCGGTTGTTGATTCCAAACT
Source organism: Hyphomicrobiales bacterium (assembly GCA_043731995.1). Lineage (GTDB taxonomy): Bacteria > Pseudomonadota > Alphaproteobacteria > Rhizobiales > Aestuariivirgaceae > Aestuariivirga. The sequence continues at coordinate 9,048 of JAYTIG010000462.1, read as the reverse complement.
GGCCAAGGAACACGAGAAAGATGGCGACTTTGGCTATGCCTGGCTGAAGACCAATTCCGCTGGCGGCGGCGCCTATGTCATCAAGTCTTGGAAACCGAATGAAAGCGTGGTTCTTGAAGGCAACCCGAATTATCGTGGCGGTGCGCCCAAACTCAACCGCGTGGTTCTGCGCCATGTGCCAGAACCGGCAGCCCAACGCCTGGCCCTTGAAAAGGGTGATGTCGATATCGCCCGCAATTTGACGCCAGACCAGATCAATGGCCTCAATGGCAACAAGGATGTGACGGCCACCGCTGTACCGCAGGCCTTGCTCTACTACATTGGTCTCAATCTCAAAACCAAAGAGTTCCAGGACCCGAAAGTCCGCCAGGCCATGCGCTATCTGGTGGATTACAAGGGCATGGCAGACACATTCCTGAAGGGCAAGATGCAGGTGCATCAATCCCTTTGGGCCACGGGGTTCTGGGCCTCCTATGACGAGAACCCCTATACATTTGACCCGGACAAAGCCAAGGCCCTGTTGAAGGAAGCGGGCTATCCCGATGGCTTCTCGGTGGACATGGATGCGCCGAATTCCGACCCATTCACCAACATTGCGCAGAATGTGCAATCCACCATGGCCAAGGGCGGCATCAAGGTGAACATCGTGCCGGCTGAAACCAAGGCACTGCTGACCAAATACCGCGCCCGTCAACACCAGATGCTGATGATCTATTGGGGCCCGGACTATATGGACCCACACACCAACGCTGATGGTTTCGCCCATAACACCGACAACTCAGACGGTGCCAAGGGCCATCCACTGGCATGGCGCAATGCCTGGGCCGCTGAAGAAGAAACCAAGATGACCGATGCAGCCGTGCGTGAACGCGACCCCGAAAAGCGCAAGCAGGACTATATCGACCTTCAAAAGAAGGTATTGGAAACAGGCCCCTATATCATCATGTTCCAATCGACAGATGAATTGGCAGAACGTTCCAACGTTAAGGGTTTTGTTATGGGCCCATCTTCAGATGTGGTCTATTACAACCTTACGACCAAGTGAGTATTTGAACCTTTCGGAATTGAAGGCCCGCAGATTCTGCGGGCCTTTTTGCTCCATCTGCCAAGTGCATTCCGATTCGAAATTTCTAAATGTGATCGGCCTGTTGCGATAACAGCTTCGCTTTCTCGTCCATTGATTTCCATTCTTTGCGCCTGCGCGTCCGGGGCTTGTTTCTGGCGGAATGGCTCAATCAGGCAGGTGGAAAGGAGTGAAGCGTGCAAGTTCTTAGGTTCGGTCTCCGTTGAACCTGTAACCGATGCCCGGTTCTGTCAGGATCAGCTCTGGGTCCGCTGGGTCGGCTTCAACTTTCTGGCGCAATTGGCCAATGAAGACGCGAAGGTATTGCACATCATGAGTATGCGCTGGTCCCCAAACAGAATTGAGGATTTGTCGATGCGTCATCACCCGGTCCGCGTTTCCAACCAATAGGAACAGGAGATCGAACTCCTTTGGCGTCAAATGCAGCGCCCTTCCGTCTTTCTCCACGACATGCTTGAGGCTGTCGATGGTGACGCCGCCTGCGTGAAAGCTGGTGGTGTGTTTGTCCACTTGCTGGCGGTTGCGCAAGCTGGCGCGGATACGGGCCATTAACTCGCCAATGCCGAAGGGCTTGTTGATATAGTCGTCGGCACCAAGATCAAGCGATTCAATTTTTTCAACTTCCCGATCGCGGGCTGAAAGAACAATGATGGGGATGTTTGACCAACTCCGAATTTCGCGGATGACATCCTTGCCGTCCTTGTCGGGCAAACCCAAGTCCAGCACGATGACATCTGGTGCAAGTGTAGCGGCAGACTTGACGGCTTCTGCTGCGGTTCCAGCCACGACGACATCAAAACCACCCGCGGAAAGGCCAGGCTTCAGAAAACGCAGGATTTGCGGCTCATCATCCACAACCAGCACGCGGGCTTTATCCATCTGTTTTGGTCACCGGAAAATTCACCACAATCCTTGTCCCACGACCGTTGTCGGCCGGGCTTTCAGCTTTTATGCTTCCGCCCATGGTCTTAACAATGCCACGGCAAATGGCCAGGCCAAGGCCCGTGCCTGGTGCGCGCCCATCACTACCCTTTACGCGATAGAACTTTTCAAACACTCGCTCTAAATCTTCGGGTGGAATGCCTTGGCCCTGATCTTCAACTGTCAGAACAATACCGGATTTAGCTTTTTTGACAGAGACCATGGTTGTGCTGTCGAGTCCCGAGTATTTGTTGGCGTTGTCAAGAAGATTGAAGACAAGCTGTTCCAACAATGCGGCATCACCAGTTGCATTTGGCAGTTCGCTCATGACCGCAGCGCTGATTTTGCGTTGCGGCCATGACAATCTCGCGCGCCGGATTGCTGCTGCTACGACATCTCCCACATCATTCATCTGGTTTGAGGCTTCTATTGTCCTACCTTCAATCTTCGTCATGTCCAGAAGATTGGAAACAAAGCGTGAAAGGCGACTTGCCTCCTCTTCAATGTTGGCGAGAAGATCATCGCGAACAGCTTTGGTCATTTTGCGTTCGAGACTGCGCAGGGTCGTGACCGACCCCACGATGGAAGACAATGGCGTTCTGAGGTCATGTGAAATCGATGACAACAAGGCCGAGCGCAGCTTCTCGGTTTCTGCACTGGCTCGGGTATCGGCCACTTCGCCTGCAAGATTCACCCTTTCGATAGCGATTGAAAACTGGTCAAACAGCGCCTCCAACATGCGTTGCATATCAGCCGCAACCACGGCCTCCTTTGGCCTAATGCCAACAACGCCGACTATACCATGGGGTGTTTTCAAGGGGTGATATTGGAAAAGCGCATTGGGAAGGGTTTGCGATTTCCAACCGGCAATTTCGCTGTGGCTAAACGTCCACCTCGCGGCGGCCCAATCAGAAGTCTCAAGATGATCCTCCGGTGGCATGCCGGATTTGATCGCGAGCTGGTCCCTCTCGTGGAGAAGTACAATCGATTGCCCCTTCACAGTTGCGGCAGCCTGGGTTGCGATGATCCATAAAAGATCATCCATATTGATGCTGGTCGAGAGTTTGCGCGAAAGGTCAAATAGCGTTTCAACCAGCTTGACGCGTGATAGGGCTGCAACAGATTGTTCACGCACGCGCCCGGCGAGCCCCCCCGTCAACACTGCAACCAGCAAAAAGAAAAAAAGCGCCAATAGTTCATGCGGACTGGCAACCGTGAAGGTATAGACTGGCTCGATGAAAAAGAAATTATAGGCGAGAAATGACAGGCCCGCAGCAGCGACTGCACTTGTGGTTCCTGATGTCACCGCGCAAAACAGCACCGCCGCCAAAAATATCATTGAGAGATTGGGAAGTTTCAAGAAATGGCTAGCGGCAATGCCCATCAAGACCGCGCCCGCTACTGCAATGGGTGCCATGGCAAGGCCACTCAATGTCAATCGCGGACGACGAATCCGGAAAGCCCGTGGCACACCTGCTTTGTCAGTCAAGACGTGGATCGAAACACCCCGTGCCTGACGCATGATTTCGTCGGAAAGCGAACGCCGCATGAGACGCTTGAGAAAACCCGATGCCGATCTGCCGATGATGATTTGGGTAATATTTTCCTGTGCGGCAAAACGCAGAACCTCAGTTGGCAAATCTCTGGCCGCGAGGCGCGAAATTTCGGCACCAAGGCGCTGCGCAAGGTCAAGGTTGCCATCAATCTTTCTCTGCACTTCCGGGTCAAGTGTTACGTCAGCGGATGTTGATGCATGAACAGCGACCCAAGTGGCATTGAGCGAGCCAGCGATTCTGGCAGCTTGACGCACGACACGTTCTGAATGGTCATCACTGCCAACACACACAAGGATCCTGTCATTTGTCGGCCACGGCCCCTCGATGGCATTTTGGCGGAGGTAATCAACCATTTGATCATCAACGCGCTGCGCTGTGCGCCGCAGGGCGAGTTCGCGCAAAGCCGTAAGATTGCCAAGTTGCAGGAAATTGTCGGCAGCTCGGCGCGCATTGTCGGGCAGGTAGACCTTGCCTTCCTTGAGGCGCTGGATCAGTTCATCAGGCGTAATATCTACCAACATGACATCAGCGGCATTTTCCAGAACAGTATCGGGCACAAGTTCCCGAACCTTGATGCCGGTGATCGCCGCCACAACATCAGAAAGGCTTTCAATGTGTTGGATGTTAAGCGCGGTCCAGACATTAATTCCGGCATCCAACAGTTCTTCAACGTCCTGGTAGCGCTTCGGGTGGCGCGATCCAGGTGCATTGCTGTGGGCAAGTTCATCCACAACAATCAGTTTGGGCTTTCTGGCTAATGCCGCATCCAGATCAAAATCCATCAGCGCATGGCCACGATAGGTGATCGATTTGCGCGGCAGAACCTCAAGACCTGTCAATAGAGCCGTAGTCTCGGCCCGGCCATGGGTCTCGACGATGCCAATGACAACATCTTTGCCTTCACCCGCAAGCCGTTGCGCACCCGAAAGCATGGCATAGGTTTTTCCAACTCCGGGGGAAGCGCCGATGAAGATTTTAAGCTTCCCGCGCCGTTCGCTGGCTGCGAGACTGAGGAGAATGTCCGGTGAGGGACGCCTATCGCCAATTTCAACCATTTGGTTGAGAGCTTAGACCATCCAGTGCGATATTGAGCAACAAAACATTGACCCGTGGCTCTCCGAAAACGCCTGTCACGGGCTTCGAGACTTGGGCTTCAACAAGCGCCATGACTTGGGTCTCTGAGAGTGCGCGGGCCTTGGCCACGCGGGCCACTTGCAACTTGGCGAACTCCGGCGAGATTTCAGGATCAAGCCCGCTGCCGGATGCGGTCACAGCATCAGCCGGGAAGGATTTGCCAGGCGTCGATTGTTGGAGTTGGTCGATGCTGGCCTTGATGCGGTCCATCAGGGCCTTCGATGTTGGTGCAAGGTTTGAACCTGAGGAAGCTTGTGCGTTATAGCCCTTATCCCCTGCGGCAGATGGCCTTCCCCAGAAATACTTGTCGGAACTCCAAGCCTGGCCGATGAGTGTTGATCCAATAGTGACCTTGCCGTCATTGACAATCATGCTTCCGTTTGCAACGCCGGGAAGAACCACTTGCGCAACTCCGGTGATGGCCAGTGGATAGAGGATTCCTGTCAGCAGCGTCATGAGAACCAACAGGATAAAGGCAGGGCGAAGATGAGCGAACATGATTTTCTCCTCAAGCGAGATGTAAGACGGCGACAAGAAGATCAATGATCTTGATGCCGATGAAAGGAACGATCAACCCGCCCAGGCCATAGACCAGCAGATTTCGGCGCAATAGAGCAGAGGCACCCACAGGGCGGTAGGCAACGCCTTTCAGCGCCAGGGGAATGAGCGCAACAATGATCAAAGCATTGAAAATGATGGCTGACAAAATGGCGCTTTGCGGCGATGCAAGGTGCATCACATTGAGCGCGCCAAGTTCCGGATAGGTCGCCACAAACAGTGCAGGGATGATGGCGAAGTACTTTGCCACGTCGTTCGCAATCGAAAATGTTGTGAGAGAACCACGTGTCATCAAGAGCTGCTTGCCAATTTCAACAATCTCAATGAGCTTGGTGGGATTGGAATCAAGGTCCACCATGTTGCCCGCTTCCTTCGCCGCTTGCGTGCCTGATTGCATGGCAACGCCAACATCGGCTTGGGCAAGTGCAGGGGCATCATTGGTGCCATCACCGCACATGGCAATCATGCGGCCGTTGCGCTGTTCGGCGCGGATGTAGCTTAGTTTGTCTTCAGGTGTGGCCTCGGCGATGAAGTCATCAACACCTGCTTCGGAAGCAATGGTAGCTGCCGTGACGGGATTGTCGCCGGTCACCATCACGGTGCGGATGCCCATGGAGCGCAAGGCATTGAAGCGCTGCTTGATATCGGGCTTTACCACATCTTTGAGATGGATAACGCCCAGCAGCTTGCCGTTTTCAGCAACGCCGAGTGGTGTGCCGCCGGTCCGTGAAATCATTTCAACGGCCTCAGAAAATGCAGCGGGCGCCTGCGTCTTGGTCATGCCCGCATATTTGAGAATGGCATCAACAGCACCTTTGCGCAGCGCGCGGCCATCAATGTCAATGCCGGAGATGCGCGTTGTTGCCGAGAAAGGGATTACATCGACTTTCTTTCCCGGCTTTGCCGGTTCGACAAGGCCAAAGCTGCTCTTGCACAAAGCCACGATCGAACGCCCCTCGGGTGTTTGATCGGCAAGGGAGGCCAGCAGGGAAACTTCGGCCAGATGCTTTTGATCAATGCCGGGAATGGCAACCAGCGCGCTGGCCAACCGGTTTCCGTAGGTAATGGTCCCCGTCTTGTCGAGCAGAAGGATATCGACATCGCCAGCGGCTTCAACCGCACGGCCTGATGTGGCGATGACGTTAAAGCGGATCAGGCGGTCCATCCCGGCAATGCCGATGGCAGAGAGCAAGCCGCCGATGGTTGTTGGAATCAGGGTCACCAAGAGGGCGACCAGAACCGTGACAGACAATGTGGTGCCAGAATAGCCAGCTAACCCCCACAGGGTAACCACCGCAATGAGAAAGATCAGCGTCATCCCGGCGAGCAGAATGGAGAGCGCCAACTCGTTGGGCGTCTTCTTGCGTTCTGCGCCCTCGACCAAGGCAATCATCCGGTCGATAAATGTATTGCCAGCGGCAGCCGTGATTTTGACTTTGATCCAATCAGACAGAACCGTGGTGCCGCCGGTGACGGCAGAACGATCCCCACCAGACTCGCGGATGACCGGGGCCGACTCTCCCGTGATCGCAGATTCATTAACGGACGCAATGCCTTCAATGATTTCGCCATCGCTCGGGATGAGATCGCCGGCTTCGACAAGCACGATGTCGCCAGCCGCGAGATCGAGAGCGGAAACTTTCGAATAGATCCGATCATTGGTTTCGGGGATCACCAGGCGTTTGGCAAGCGTGTCCGTGCGGGTGCGGCGCAACGCGTCAGCTTGCGCTTTGCCACGACCCTCAGCCACGGCTTCAGCGAAATTAGCGAACAAAACTGTGAACCACAGCCAAGCCGCAATCTGGCCGGAAAACCAAGCCGTGCCATTCGCCACCATCAGATCGCGGAGCCACAGGGCGGTGACCAGCGCTGCGACAACTTCCGTGACAAAGATCACCGGGTTGCGTGCCAGCGCGCGGGGATCAAGCTTGCGGAAAGAATCGAGCATGGCCTGGCGGAAGATGGCGCCACCAATCAGGGCGGGAACTTGTTTGTCTCTTGTCATGTGAGTCTCCAATCAAAACGTCTTGCCAGCCAGCATCAGGAAATGCTCGACAATGGGGCTGAGCGCCAGCGATGGAAAATATTGCAAGCCGCCAAGGATCAGGATCACGCCCACCAAGAGAGCGACAAACAAGACACCATGGGTCGGGAAGCTTCCGGCAGAGGCCGGGATCTTCTGTTTGGCCGCGAGCGAACCTGCAATTGCCATCATCGGCACGATATAAGCAAAGCGCCCGAGGAACATCGTGATGCCCAGCGTCGTGTTGAACCACGGCGTATTGGCGTTCAACCCCGCAAAAGCGGAGCCATTGTTCCCGGCAGAGGATGAGTAAGCATAGAGAATTTCGCTCAACCCATGGGGCCCGGCATTAGCAAGGCTGGCCAATGCCACTGGCAGCGTGGCCGACACGGAGCTGAAGCCCAGGATCACCAGCGGCAATATGAGCAGCGCCAGCATGGCCAGTTTCATTTCGCGCCCCTCGATCTTTTTGCCGAGATAGTCCGGCGTGCGGCCCACCATGAGGCCGGCAATGAATACGGTCAGTACCGCAATCACCAGAATGCCATAAAGGCCAGAGCCCACACCGCCCGGCAGGATTTCACCGAGCTGGATCATGAACAACGGCACAAGGCCGCCCAGCGGCGTGAGAGAGGCATGCATGGCATTAACGGCACCACAGGACAAGCCCGTGGTCGCCACCACAAAAAGAGCAGTCATGGCAAGGCCAAAGCGCATTTCCTTGCCTTCCATGTTGCCTTGGGCCGGATCAACGCCCAAAGCTTGCATGATCGGGTTGCCGGCTGCTTCCGACCAATAGACAATCCCAGTTCCGACGATGATGAAAAGCAACATGGTGATGAGCAGCGCGCGGCCGTGGCGCCCATCGCCCACCATGCGACCAAACATGATCGGCATAGCCATAGAGACAACCAGCATCGAGAAAATAGAGAGATAGTCCGACCAAGCGGACGGGTTCTCGAATGGGTGGGCAGAATTGGCATTGAGAAAGCCGCCACCATTGGTGCCTAGCTGCTTGATGGCCTCCTGGCTGGCAATTGGTCCCAGTGCAATCACTTGTTTGACGCCTTCGAGTGTGGTTGCTTCGACAGAGCCCAGCAAAGTTTGTGGAATGCCAAATGCCAAAAAGCAAATTGCGACAACGATCGAAAGTGGCAGCAACACGTAAAGTGTGGCTTTGGTCAGATCGTTCCAGAAATTTCCTATCGTGGCGACACCGCTGCGCGCAAAGGCCCGTGTGAACGCGACGGCCAGCGCAATGCCTGTGGCCGCCGACAGAAAGTTGTGAACAGTGAAGCCAGCCATTTGCACAAAATGGCTCATCGTGGTTTCGCCGCCATAGGATTGCCAGTTGGTGTTGGTCACAAAGCTTATTGCGGTGTTGAATGACAAGTCTTCTGGCACCGCTGGAAATCCTTGCGGATTGAGAGGCAGAAATGCTTGCAAACGCATCAAGCCATAGAGCGTAACAAAGCCCACAGCATTGAAGGCGAGCATGGCCAGTGTATAGGCTTTCCAATCCTGCTCACGCGACGAGATGCCGCAAAGCTTGTTGATAGCGCCTTCAATAGGCGCGAGAACACTTGTAAACAATGTGCGCTGACCTGTGAAAACGGCGGCCATATAGCTGCCCAGTGCCCACGCACCGGTGGTCACCAGGGCGAGCAGGAGAATGATTTGAAACCAACCAATGAAGGTCATGGCGTCACCTTTTCAATGAAAGCACTAGTATTTTTCGGGATGGAGCAAGGCGTGGAGCAGATAGGCCCCAA
>JAYTIG010000461.1:0-1293 GCA_043731995.1 Hyphomicrobiales bacterium | reverse complement strand
TCATGTCGCGCGGGTGGCTGGTGACATAACGGATGCGGTCAATACCCTTCACCTGTGACAGGCGGGTGACAAGCCGGGCGAGGCTTTCAGGCCCATTGCCGCCTTCACCGCGATAGGCATTCACATTCTGGCCGAGCAGCGTGACTTCGCGCACGCCTTTGGCTGCCAGCTTTTCGGCCTCAGCCAGAACCTGTGCCACGGGCCGCGAGAATTCAGCGCCGCGGGTATAGGGCACCACGCAAAAAGTGCAGAACTTGTCACAGCCTTCTTGAATGGTGAGGAAGGCCGCAACAGAAGTGACGGCCTGTGGCTTGGTGCCAAGGTCAACAAACTTGTCGGTGGCCTCGAATTCAGTTTCTACAACCGATACACCATGTTCGAGACGCTGGCGCAAAAGCTCGGGCAGCCGGTGATAGGTTTGTGGGCCGAAGACCAGATCAACGGCCTTGTTGCGGCGGGTGATCTCGGCACCTTCGGCCTGGCCCACACAGCCCGCCACGGCAATCATCATCTCCCTGCCATCAGCCGCACGCGCGTGCTTCATGTCGCGCAGCTTGCCCAATTCGGAATAGACCTTCTCGGAAGCCTTTTCGCGGATGTGGCAGGTATTCAGGATTACAAAATCGGCCGCCTCAACACTTTGCGTTTCCTCATAGCCAAGGGGTGCCAGCACATCGCGCATGCGCGATGAATCATAAACATTCATCTGGCAGCCATAGGTTTTTATGAGGACTTTCTTGCTCATGGAATTGGGCACTAGCCCATTTTAGAGTTTTGGTGAAGGTTTTCAGCAAGGGCCTGTCTGATCTGCTTTTCCGCTGCGGCCGCCAGGGCCTTGCGATGACCATGTTCTGGCAGTGGCAGAGACGCATGAAAAATGACAAGCACCCTGAGCGGCCCGCCCTTCAGTGCCGCCCACAAATGGGGCAAGAGGCCCATATCACCATACCAGGCAACTTGGGGCCATTGCCGCAAAGTGAGCGGCAAGCCATGTTGAGACTGGTAAACAAGTGTGACGGGCACAATAGGCATCCCGGTGCCGTCCACCACCGCAAAAAAAGTTGATTTGAACGGTTGCAGGTGGCGGCCATTGTTTGAGGTGCCTTCAGGAAACAGCACCAGCGTTTCACCTGCCTGCAGGCGATGCAGCATTTCATTGCGGCTTTGACCCGTGCTGTGCCGGCGCTGGCGATCCACGAATACAGTGTTTTGCAACCGTGCCAGCGTACCAAAAAGAGGCCAGCCTTCCACGTCCTTCTTGGCGACGAAGGAGACCCTCGCGGCAGCACTGAG
>JAYTIG010000460.1:0-1295 GCA_043731995.1 Hyphomicrobiales bacterium | reverse complement strand
AGTTTCCATGACAGCATGTAAGCCGCCGAACATTCCTCAACCGTAGCCTCATTCGGCATGTTGATGGTTTTGGAAATGGCACCCGAGATGAAGGGCTGAGAGGCCGCCATCATGCGAATGTGGCTGTCCACCGAGAGATAGCGCTTGCCAATGCGGCCACAAGGATTGGCGCAATCAAACACCGGCAGATGTTCATCCTTCAGGCCGGGCGCGCCTTCCAGCGTCATGGCACCGCAAACATGGATGTTGGCCTTGTCAATGTCAGCGCGCGAGAATCCGAGGCTGGCCAGCAGATCAAAGCCGAAGTCATTGAGCTGTGCGTCCGTGAGCTTCAGCACATCCTTGCAGAAGGCTTCGCCCAACACGAACTTGTTGAACACGAACTTGATGTCAAAGGCTGAGGCCAGGCCACCCTCGATCTTGCTGATCTGCTCATCACCAAAGCCCTTGGCCTTGAGCTGGGCGTGGTTCAGCGCGGGCGAGTCCGCCAACGTGCCGTGGCCCACGGCGTAGTTGATGATCTCTTCAATCTGGTCAGCCTGATAACCCAGCGTGCGCAAGGCTTCCGGCACGGCCTGGTTGATGATCTTGAAATAACCACCACCAGCCAGCTTCTTGAACTTCACCAAAGCGAAATCAGGCTCAATACCCGTGGTGTCGCAATCCATCACCAAACCGATGGTGCCGGTGGGGGCCACAACGGTGGATTGGGCATTACGGTAGCCATGGGCTTCGCCCAGTTCAACGGCCTTATCCCAGGCCTTGCGCGCCGCAAGCGCCAGCGCTTTATCCGACAAGTCATTCTCATCCAGCGGCACAGGTGAAACATGCAGGTTTTCATAGCCAACCGCAGCACCGTAAGCCGCGCGGCGATGGTTGCGCATCACACGCAACATGTGTTCGCGGTTTTTGGCAAAGCCGGGGAAGGGGCCAAGCTCCCTGGCCATTTCAGCCGAGGTCGCATAGGCAGTGCCCGTCATGATGGCCGAGATGGCGGCGCAAATCGCGCGGCCCTCGTGTGAATCATAGGGAATGCCAGCCGTCATCAACAAGCCGCCGATATTGGCAAAGCCCAAACCCAACGTGCGGTATTCATAAGACAGGCGCGCGATTTCCTTGGAGGGGAACTGCGCCATGAGAACCGAGATTTCCAAAACCACCGTCCACAACCGCGTGGCATGTTCGTAAGCGGCGATGTTGAACTTGCCCGTGGCATGGTCGCGGAATTGCAGCAGGTTCAACGAAGCCAGGTTGCAGGCCGTGTCGTCCAGGAACATATATTCCGAGCAAGGGTT
>JAYTIG010000459.1:0-3699 GCA_043731995.1 Hyphomicrobiales bacterium | reverse complement strand
GCCACTGGCCCGCCACGTCAAAGCCCTTGTGCACTTCGCCGAGGATTTGGCTCTTGTGAACCCGGCAATCATTGAATTCCAGAACACAATTCTGATAGCCGCGGTGTGAGACATTCTTGTAGCCATCACGCACGGTAAAGCCGGGCGTACCCTTGTCGATAAGGAAAGCTGTGATCAGTTTCTTCTTGCCGCGCGGGGTTTCTTCTTCCCCTGTGGCGGCGAAGAGAATGACAAAGGTTGCTTCATCGGCGTGGGAAATGAAATGCTTGGTGCCGTTGATGATGAAATATTCGCCGTCGGCCTTCGCAAAAGTCTTCATGCCGCGCAAGTCTGAGCCGATGCCGGGTTCAGTGAGGGCGAGACAGTCCGAAGCTTTGCCTTCAATGGCGGGGAAGAGATATTTCTTGCGCTGCTCCTCATTACAGGCGAGCAGGATGTTGGAGGGGCGGAACACGCAGTTCCAATGCAGCGCGTAAGAGGCGCGACCCAGTTCGCGCTCATAGAGCACCCAAGTGAGCGTATCGAGGCCCGCACCTCCCACATCGGCTGGCATGTTGGCCGCACAGAGGCCTGCCTCAATGGCTTTGGCCTTGATTGCATCGCGGAGTGCAGGGCGCAATACGCCCGTGGCTTCCACTTCTGCTTCATGCGGGAAAAGCTCCGCTTCCACGAAATCGCGCGTGGTTTTGATGATGAGCTTTTGTTCGTCGGTGAGACTGAAATCCATGGGTGCCTACTTGATGTGGAAGGTTTCGATGTGGCCGTCGATGGCAATATCCTGGCCGTTGATCATGAAGGCCTCGGGGCTGGCCAGGAACACGGCGAGATTGGCCACTTCTGCGGCTTCGGTGAATCGGGTGAGGGACTGCTGGCTGACAAGTTCTGCCGCCACAACTTGCGTGCCCACGCCGCGCAGCGCTGCCTCGCCAGCAATCACGCGGTCAATGCGCGGGCCTTTGACTGCACCCGGGCAGATAGCATTGCAGCGCACGTTGAAGGGGCCAAGCTCGATGGCGAGGGATTTGGTGAGGCCAATGACACCCCATTTGGCCGCCGCATAGGGCGTGCGATTGCCAAAGCCATGTTGGCCGGCGTTTGAAGACATATTGATGATGACGCCGGATTTCTGCGCCTTCATCACCGGGGCGGCCCGCCGCGCGCAGAGGAACTGTGCGTCAAGGCACACTTCAATGCATTCGCGCCAGTCGGCGAGTTCAATGTCATCTACGGGGGCAGTGGGCCCCTTGATGCCGGCATTGTTTACCAGCACGTCGAGCCCACCCAGATCTTCCAGCGCTTCATCAAACCAAGTGTCGATTTCGGTTTCGGAACGCACGTTGACTCGGGTGGCGGCAATGTCGGTATGCGTGGCGCGGAAGGATTGTAGAGCCTCTTCACTGGCGTCGCAGATGTGCACTCGCGCGCCCTTGGCGTGAAAAGCCTCGGCAATGGCCTGGCCAATGCCGGAAGCGGCGGCGGTTATCATGACGCGTTGGGACATTTTAATTGCTTCTCCCCATTCGGAAGGGCGAATAGCGAGTGGCAAATAGCGAATAGGGAAAATGGCGTCCCCTATTCGCTACTCACTATTTCGCTACTCGCTTATTTGCTTTCTTTTTCGTCTTCTCTTCGCGCTCAAGCACCAGCCCGGCGCCGATCTTGTGCTTCTTGAACAATTTCATCATGTCCACAAGGATGGCGTTGCGCTTGGCTTCTATCTTTGCCACGCTGCGGCCAGCGGCTTGTGCGTCGGTGCCTTCGATCAGGCGCTTTTCCAAGGCATCATTCCATTTGGGGAATTTCAAGTCCGTCCATGGCAGTTCCAGCGTCGGATCAAACTGCTTGATGAAATCGCGCATGCCGCCTGGGCCACCGCCGACATGGTAAGTCATGAAAGAGCCCATGAAGGCCCAGCGCATGCCGGCGGAATAAACAATTGAGTCATCAATGTCGCCCGTGGTGCCCACATCCTTGTCGAGAATGTGCAGCGCCTCGCGCCACAAGGCTTCCTGCAAGCGGTCGCAGATGTAACCGTCAATCTCTTTCTTGAGGCGCAGCACCTGCATGCCCACCTGTTCGAAATAGGCATGGGCGCGATCCATAGCGGCGGCATTGGTTTTTTCGCCCGGCACCAGTTCGACCAGGGGCAAGAGATAAACCGGATTGAAGGGATGGCCGATCACCACGCGCTCAGGATGCCTGGTGCATTGGGATTGTAGACGCGACGGCAGGAAGCCGGATGAAGAGGAAGAGAGCACCACATCAGGCCCGGCCAGTGCATCGAGATCGCGGAACAGCTTGATCTTCAGCTCTTCACGCTCAGGTGCTGCTTCATGGATGAATTCGGCCTTGGCTGCCATCTTGGCCAGATCTGTGGTGAAGGTGAGCCTGCCTTTTTTCTTGGGCTTGCCGCGCAACGCGTCAAGCGAGGGCCATGCGGTTTTGATCTGGCCCTTAAGTTTGGCTTCGGCGGCGGGGGAAACATCATAGGCGATCACGTCAATGCCACGGTGGAGCACGCGCGCCGCCCAGCCTGCGCCGATCAGGCCCGTGCCAGCAATGCCGATGGTCTTGATGGTCATGGCTTTTTCAATCCCAGAATTTGGCGGCCTTCGGCGGGCGTGGCAACCTTGGTGCCCAGCATCTCAATCAGTTTCACTGCTTTCTCAGTCAGCGTGCCATTGGAGGCGAAGACACCCTTGTCGAGATAGAGATTGTCTTCCAACCCCACGCGCACATGGCCGCCGAGCAGAACGGCCTGCGCTACGGCATGAAACTGCTGACGGCCGATGGAGAAAGCGGCCCAGATGGCATTTTCTGGCAGGAGGGACTTTTGATAGGCCATGGTTTCAGGCGAGAAGGGCGCACCCCAGGGGATGCCAAGGCAGAGTTGATACAGCGGCTTGGCCTCGATCAGACCTTCTTTCACCATCTGGTTGGCGAACCAGAGATTTCCTGAGTCAAAGATTTCCATTTCGGGTTTCACGCCATAAGTGGCGATCAGCCTGGCCTGTTCGCGCAGCTGGGTGGGTGTTTGCACCACGATGCTCTGGCCATCGCCGAAATTCAGAGAACCGCAATCCAATGTGCAGATTTCGGGGCGCAGTTCCTTCACGTGGACAAGGCGTTCCAGCGGGCCGACCACATCCGTGCCTGCGCCGAATTCCAGCGGCTTTTCGCCATCGCCAATGTACAAATCGCCGCCCATGCCAGCGGTGAGATTGATGATCACATCCGTGTTCTTCTTGCGGATGCGTTCCATCACCTGGCGGTAGTAATCCACCTTGCGGGAGCCTTTTCCCGTCTTTGGATCACGCACATGGCAATGCACCACTGTAGCACCAGCAGAGGCGGCTTCGAGTGCTGCATTGGCGATCTGCTCTGCGGTGACGGGAATGGCGGGGTGTTTGCCCACCGTGTCGCCCGCGCCGGTTACGGCGCAGGTGATGATGACTTTTGGCTGCATGTGGCGGTTCTCCTGGCTGGTGAGAATAGGTCATCACCGCAAAACTGGCCAGCCAAATGAAGCCGTGGAGTCATGCATTTGCGACTCTGGGCTGGTGGAAAATATGAGACACTGGTAAATCTGATTCACGAGGGGTGCTCGCAACGGAGGTTCACGATGAAGCGAATTCAAAGTGTTTTTGTTTCAGGGCTGATTTTGGGTGGTTTGGTTGCAATGGCGACAGCCGCGCAGGC
>JAYTIG010000458.1:0-3709 GCA_043731995.1 Hyphomicrobiales bacterium | reverse complement strand
GTGAGCTGGTAGTCGCCGTCCGTATCAAGCCCTTCGACACGTGCGACTTCGGTGACCTTGCGGCCTGAACCGCGCCCCTCAAGGAACACCAGAATATCGATGGCTTCGGCAATCAATCGGCGAGGTACTGTGACGGTGGCTTCCTGCACCAGTTGCTCAATGCGGTAGAGCGCGCCTCGCGCTGAATTGGCGTGAACTGTGGCTATGCCGCCGGGATGGCCGGTATTCCAGGCCTTCAGCATGTCGAGCGCTTCAGCACCCCGCACTTCACCAACAATGATGCGGTCAGGTCGCAAACGGAGCGTCGAACGCACCAGATCAGCAAGGGTCGCTACACCGGGCTTGGTCCGCAGCTTGACACAATCTTCAGCAGCGCAATTGAGCTCGCGGGTGTCTTCGAGAATGACAACACGGTCATTGGTCAAGGCCACCTCAGCCAAAAGTGCATTAACCAGCGTGGTTTTACCGGAACTGGTGCCACCGACAACAACGATATTGCCTTTGGCGAGCACCGCTTCCTCCAGCCATGCGGCCACCTGCGGCGGCATGATCGATTGCTCGACATAATCATCAAGGCGGTGCACAAGTTTTGCGGGTTTGCGGATCGAAAAGCACGGTGCCGGAGCAACAGGCGAAATCAACCCTTCAAAGCGCTCGCCTGTCTCAGGCAACTCGGCGCTGACAATCGGTGAGCGCTCATGCACTTCAAGCCTGATATGGCTGGCAACCAATCTAATGATGCGTTCAACCTCCGACCATTGCAGAACGGTTCCGGAATCAGCACGGCCTATATCCAAACGGTCAAGCCACAGCCTCCCGTCAGGATTGACCATGACTTCGACGACTTGGGGGTCAGAAAGGGCCTCGGCAATCACAGGGCCAAAAGCTGTCTTCAGCATGGCTTTGCGCCGCGCCAAGGCCTCTTCCCCAAATGAAGTAATGATTTTATCCATTGTTGCCATCCGATGTTGGAGACGAAGCGCCCGGCGCAACACCGGGAGGATGGGACGCAGTATCATGTCCCTGTTGCGCCGGGGCTTCTCCCCCACGTCCAGCGCCCGCAGGCCTGGACGAAGAAGCGGCTGTTGATTGAGCATTAGGCTTTGATGCGTGTTCATTGATGACGAACCCATCTGGAATCTGTTCATCAAGATCGCGCGCGAAAAGATCAGGATCGTTGGCTGCGACTCGTTCCATGACATCGCGCACCGTGCTTTGCCCCGCCGCGAGACGCTTGCCTATTTGACTGACGAAAAACTCGAAACGTTGGTTACCAAGACTTCGGGCCGGGTCTTGCTCTGACTTTGGCAGCGGTGGCGTTACCGTCAGGTAATAGCGGACATAAAGCCCAAGCGTCTCCAGAACGACGGCAATATTGCGCTCGGTCCGCGCTTGCTGTTTAGACATGACATCCAGACGGCGTTGCAAGGAAGCGTCGTTGCCCTGACTGCCGTCATCCGCCAGAAACTTGTCGAGTGCGCGATCGACGAGTTTCGACCGGTTGAAGCCTTTGCGCTTTGACGCAATGGCCAGACGTTCGGCAACTGAGTGAGAAACATAGGCTGTGAGGCGGAACCTGCTCATGTCGTCACCTCAGAACACAGGCAGGGCATCATCGCCCTCGGCATCATTCACCCCAAAGCTGCGTTGCACTACTGATCTGGCCAATGGATCGGTATTGGCGGTTGCGTTGGCAAAGTCGTCCTCCAGCACAGTCAGATCGTCGGAGGCACTTTGATCTTGGGTGACAGGAGCAGTTGTTTCACTCCAAGGCTCACGTTTTAATCCATTTGTGTCGTCATCAGCACCATGCAACTGGCTGAACCATGGCCTATCAAGCCGCGTGTCTTCGGCACGGACCTGGCCTTCCCAGTCATGGGCAGCATGAGGCGGGCAATCGGCGTAAGAGCCCTCGGCAAGAATTGGCGGCGGCAGAATGCGGCTCTTAAAATTATCATCTTCGTAGTAGCGCAGCTTCTTGGCGCGGATCGGCTGAAGCCCTGAAACCAGAACCAGAGCATCATCATTGGGAAGCTGCATCACCTCGCCGGGGGTGAGCAGTGGTCGCGCCGTCTCCTGGCGGCTCACCATGACATGGGCAAGCCATGGTGCAAGGCGGTGGCCAGCATAGTTGCGTTGGGCGCGGAGTTCGGTTGCTGTGCCTAATGAATCCGAAATCCGTCGTGCCGTCCGCTCGTCATTGGCGGCAAAGGCGATTCTCACATGGGCATTGTCGAGAATGGCATTGTTCTCACCGTAAGCTTTGACGATCTGGTTCAAAGATTGGGCAATGAGGTAGGCTCTGATGCCATAGCCCGCCATGAAGGCCAAAGCCGTCTCAAAGAAATCCAATCTCCCAAGCGCTGGAAACTCATCCAGCATCAGAAGCAACTTGCGACGTGTGGTTCCGTTCTCACCTTCAAGAGATTCCGTAAGCCTTCTGCCAATCTGATTGAGGATCAAGCGAACCAGCGGCTTGGTGCGGGAAAGATCGGCAGGTGGAATAACGAGGTAAAGTGAAAGCGGCTTCTGCGATTCCATCAAATCGGCAATCCGCCAGTCGCAGGTGCTGGTGTTCCGGGCAATGACGGGATCGCGGTACAGTCCTAGAAAGCTCATCGCCGTCGACAACACGCCTGACCGCTCATTCTCAGATTTGTTCAAAAGCTCGCGGGCAATAGAAGCGATAACCGGATGCACCTTGGGTTCCGTGATCGTCCCCATATGATTGGTTGACATCATCACGCGTAAAGTGCGTTCAATCGAACGTGAGGGGTCCGACAAAAATGACGCAACACGGGCCAGTGTCTTCTCGCTTTCCGAATAGAGCACATGTAGGATCACCCCCACCAGAAGTGCATGGCTGGTCTTCTCCCAATGGTTCCGGCGTTCGAGGGCACCTTCGGGGTCCACCAGAATATCTGCGATGTTCTGGACATCCCTGACTTCCCATTCGCCTTTGCGCACTTCGAGCAATGGATTGTAGCGCGCACTCTTCGGATCAGCCGGATTGAACAACAGGCAGTGTGAGAATGTCGACCGGAAGCCTGCGGTCAATTGCCAGTTCTCACCCTTGATGTCGTGAATAACGGTGGAGTGCGGCCAGGTCAGCAGCGTCGGGATGACAAGGCCAACGCCCTTGCCAGACCGTGTTGGTGCAAAGGCCAGTACATGCTCAGGTCCGTCGTGCCGGAGATAGGCCTGACCCAGTTTGCCGAGGAAAACACCTTGGCCAGAAAACAGCTTGGCAGATTTTAGTTCTTCAATATTGGCCCAACGGGCTGAGCCATAGGTTGTGACCAGCTTGTTCTGCCTTGCCCGCCACAAGGAACCTGCAATGGCCACCAATGTTCCGGCAATGCCGCTGCCTGCCGCAAACATTCCGGCTTTGCGAAACACAGCTGGTGCATAAGCCTCATAGGCATACCACCATTCGAACAGGCGCCATGGTGCGTAGATGGGTTGGCCAATGATTGTTGTGAGCGGCGCTCCAAGTCTTGGCTGGTTGCCCAGCATCGCCGCCGTCCACTGTGTGGAAGCCCATAAGCCTCCCACAACAATCGAAACAACAAGGCATCCCTGTCCAAAAAGAATCTTGGTTGGCGACATGTCGCATCCACTCGGATTGCACACCGGGTCATTCCGGAATGTGAGCCAAGCATCGCCGCAAAGTGCCTATTTGCTCAATTGGGAAAGGCGGGAAAACGCG
>JAYTIG010000457.1:0-1305 GCA_043731995.1 Hyphomicrobiales bacterium | reverse complement strand
CGATGGCCATCATCGCCTCACCCACGGGCACGGCGCGGATGCCGACGCAGGGGTCGTGCCTGCCTTTAGTGATGATGTCAGCGTCTTCGCCAGCCTTGGTCACCGTCTTGCGGGCATTGAGGATGGAAGACGTGGGCTTCACGGCGAAGCGCACTACCACATCCTGCCCGGATGAAATGCCGCCAAGAATGCCGCCCGCGTGATTGGATTGGAATTCCGGCTTGCCGTGGCGCATGCGGATTTCGTCGGCATTTCCTTCGCCACTCAGCGCAGCGGACGCAAAACCATCGCCAATTTCAACACCTTTCACGGCATTGATGCTCATCATGGCCGTGGCGAGTTCTGCGTCGAGCTTGCCATAAATCGGCGCACCCCAACCGGCAGGCACGCCGGATGCCGTGATCTCAATCACGGCGCCACAGGATGAGCCTGCCTTGCGCACGCCGTCGAGATAGGTTTCCCATTTTTTGGCAGCCTCTGCATCGGGGCAGAAGAAGGGATTTTGGTCAACCGCGCTCCAATCCCAATTCTTGCGATCGATTTTATGCGGGCCCATCTGCACCAGTGCGCCGCGGATATTCACCTGCGGGATCACCAGCCGCGCCACGGCACCTGCCGCCACGCGGCAGGCCGTCTCGCGCGCCGATGAACGCCCGCCGCCGCGATAGTCGCGGATGCCGTATTTTTCCTGATAGGTGAAATCTGCATGGCCGGGGCGGAACTTGTCGCGGATTTCGGTATAGTCCCTGGAGCGCTGGTCGGTGTTTTCAATCATCAGCGCAATGGGCGTGCCTGTGGTGCGAAGACCTTCGGTCCGCTCATCCTCAAACACGCCAGAGAGAATTTTTACCTGATCAGCCTCTTGCCGCTGGGTGGTGAAGCGGTTCTGGCCCGGTTTGCGCTTGTCGAGGAAGGATTGGATTTCGTGAGCCGAGATTTTCAAATTCGGCGGGCAGCCATCCACCACGACGCCGATGGCCACCCCGTGGCTTTCGCCAAAGGTGGTGACACGGAAGAGATGGCCGAAGGTGTTGTGGGACATGGCTGATGATTAGAACATGGGGAGAGAAAGTCAAATTTCACTTCATTCCTCACACCAGAGGCGGGCCGTCACTGCGGCTGGTGGCTTTCGTCGAACCACTGGTATTTGCCATCCTGCAGCACGCAGTAACAGCCTTGCGGTGTAGCCAGGTGGGTGATGTCGATGCGCGGGATGCGGCATACATAACCAATAAGGCAGCGGCCAATCGCGCCATGGGCCACAATCAGTGTGGGATTTTTGAGTTCACGCAAAAAACCATCCAC
>JAYTIG010000456.1:0-1307 GCA_043731995.1 Hyphomicrobiales bacterium | reverse complement strand
ATGGCAGACGCGCGCACAAGTATCAGTGTTGTTATTCCTGAATGCGGCACGGATCATCTTTTGCACCACATAAACTTCTTCATTCGTGCAGCGCGACGAGGTTATGCCACCAATGGAGTTCCGGCCATATTTTTTCTGAATGCCCTTGAAACGCGCGGCCGCGAATTGAATCGCTTCGTCCCAGGTCACTTCTTTCCATGGGTCAGTGATCTTGTCACGCAGCATCGGTTTCAACATGCGGTCTTTGTGTGTGGCATAGCCCCAGGCGAAGCGGCCCTTCACACATGAGTGGCCCTCATTGGCACCGCCATCCTTGTAAGGCACCATGCGCACCAGCTCATCGCCCTTCATTTCGGCTTTGAATGAACAGCCCACGCCGCAATAGGCGCAAGTGGTGATGACCGAGTGTTCCGGTTGGCCGATGGAGATGACACTTTTCTCAGTGAGCGTTGCTGTCGGGCAGGCCTGTATGCAGGCACCGCAAGACACACATTCCGAATTCATGAAGCCTTCGTCCATACCGGCGGAAACGTGGCTGGCAAAGCCGCGGCCATCAATGGTCAGTGCGAATGTGCCTTGCACTTCCTCGCAGGCGCGCACGCAGCGCGAACACACGATGCATTTGGCGGGATCGAAAGTGAAATAGGGGTTGGATTCGTCTTTGGCCTTGAACAGGTAATTCGCGCTGCCATCGGCGGCCTTGGCGAACACGTGGTTGTCTCCGGCATAGCCGTAGCGCACATCGCGCAGGCCCACGGCCCCGGCCATGTCCTGCAGTTCGCAATCGCCATTGGCCGCGCAAGTGAGACAGTCGAGCGGATGATCGGAGATGTAAAGCTCCATCACGCCTTTGCGCAACTTGTTCAGCCGCTCATTCTCGGTGTGAACCTTGATGCCGGGGGCCACGGGCGTGGTGCAGGAGGCGGGTGTTCCCTTGCGGCCTTCGATTTCCACCAGGCACAAGCGGCACGAGCCAAAGGCTTTGACTGAATCAGTGGCGCAGAGTTTTGGAATCTTGGTGCCAAGCTCCATCGCCGCCCGCATGATCGACGTGCCCTCGGGCACCGTGATCTCATGGCCATCAATTTCCAGCGTCACCATCTTGGTGGCTTCGGAGATGGGCGTGCCGAAATCCAATTCTTTGATCAGCATGGTTCTGTTCCTACTCCGCCGCCAACTTCTTGTTCTTCGGCAATCCGAAATCTTCCGGGAATTTCTTGAACGCACTCATCACCGGCATGGGCGTCAACCCGCCCATGGCACAGAGTGAGCCATCCGTCATCGTGACACACAAATCTTCCAAAACT
>JAYTIG010000455.1:0-9636 GCA_043731995.1 Hyphomicrobiales bacterium | reverse complement strand
GCTCCTTTTTTCCGCCCCGTAATCAGAATAGCTTATGCGCTATGACAAAGATTCGCAGCCTTCTGATGGCAGCCGCATTCGCAACGCTTTTCGCGCCGCCTGCGATGGCAGACCCCAAACCCGGCATCGCCATGCATGGAGAGCCTGCTCTGGCAGATTTCAAATCCCTGCCCTATGCCAACCCAGACGCGCCGCAGGGCGGCACATTGCGGCAAGCGGTAACGGGCACATTCGACAGCCTCAACCCTTTCATTGTGCAGGGTAACCCGGTGCAGGGTGCGCGCACTTATGTGGTGGAAGGCCTGCTGGCGCGCAATTGGGGCGAGGCCTTTTCGCTCTATGGCTTGCTGGCCGAAAGCATTGATGTTTCTGATGACCGCCAGATATTCGCTTTCAAAATCAGGCCTCAAGCCAAATTCTCAGATGGCTCCCCAGTGACCGCGGCAGATGTGCAGTT
Source organism: Hyphomicrobiales bacterium (assembly GCA_043731995.1). Lineage (GTDB taxonomy): Bacteria > Pseudomonadota > Alphaproteobacteria > Rhizobiales > Aestuariivirgaceae > Aestuariivirga. The sequence continues at coordinate 9,179 of JAYTIG010000455.1, read as the reverse complement.
TTCGCTGGAGACTTTGCGCGACCACGGGCGCCCCAATTTCAAAAACAACTATTCCAAGATTTCGAAAGTCGAGATCGTCGACGATCACACCATCACCTTCCATCAAGACAAGGGTGACCGTGAATTGCCCATGATCATCGGCCTGATGCCCATTCTTTCGAAAGCGCAATGGCAGGGCAAGGATTTTGAAACCTCGTCACTTGATCCGATCATCGGTTCCGGCCCCTATGTGTTCGGTGATATCAAGCCGGGCGAAAGTGTTACGCTCACGAAGAACACCAACTACTGGGGCAAGGATTTGCCTATCAATAAAGGCCTGTGGAATTTCAACACGCTGCGCTTTGACTATTTCAAGGATGGCAATGCCGCCTTTGAGGCTTTCAAGAAAGGCGATGCCGACATCCGCCTTGAAAGCGACCCGGTGAAATGGGCCACGGCCTATAAGTTCCCCGCTGTTGATGAAGGCAAGGTGAAGCTGGAAACTTACACGGCCAAGACCCCTGCCCCCACTTCCGGCTTTGCCTTCAACACGCGGCGCGCGCTGTTCGCCGATGTGCGCGTGCGTGAGGCATTGATTGATATTTTTGATTTTGAATGGGCCAATGCCAATCTCTGCAACAATCTCAACAAGCGGGTTTACGGTTTCTATTCGGGATCGGAACTTTCATCGCAAGGCAAACCTGCTGATATAGCAGAGCTTGCAGTATTGGGTGACAACAAAGGCGGCCTCCGCCCGGACATGCTGGATGGCACTTACAAACTGCCCCTGTCCGATGGCTCCGGGCATGACCGCAAATGGTTGCGCAAATCTGTTGACCTGCTGTCTCAGGCGGGCTGGAAGGTTTCTGACAATGGTCTGATCAATGACAAGGGCGAGCAATTCAGCTTTGCCATAACCATCGCCGGGCCTGAGATGGAAAAGCTGGCGTTGCATTATCAGCGCAGCCTGCAGCTGATCGGCGTGAAAATGGAAATCAAGAAGGTGGATGACACGCAGTTCAAGCGCCTGCAAACCACCTATGACTATGACATGATCCCCGTCACCTGGTATAATTCGCTTTCACCCGGCAATGAGCAGACGCTGTATTTCGGCTCCTATGGAAAAACCACTGAGGGCACCCGCAACTACCCCGGCATTGCCGACCCCGCAGTTGACCACGCCATTGAAGCCATGCTCCATGCCACGACGCAAGAGGATTTCGCCGCCGCAGTGCGCGCCGAAGACAGGCTGTTGACGGCCGGTTTCTACACCGTGCCGCTGTTTGCTTCGCCGCAATGGGTGGGGCGCTGGGCGCACACCGGCTCCAATGGTGCGGACAAACAGCCCCTCACTGGCTTTGAAGGCACGACACTTTGGGCAGAAGACAAATGAAGATCGATGTTGTTTCAGACGTTATCTGCCCCTGGTGTTTCTTGGGAAAACGCCGGTTGGACAAGGCCTTAACCCTGATTCCAGAAGCAAAACCAGAGGTGACTTTCCGGCCTTTCTTTCTGGATCCCTCAATCCCTCCGCAAGGCCTCTCACGTGCTGAGTACATGAAGTCAAAATTCGGCAATCGCGATCTCAAGGCGATGCACCAACCACTGGTGGATGCGGGTGCGCGCGATGGCGTGCCCTATCATTTTGAAAAAATCACCCGAACACCCAACACGCTGAACGCGCACCGCCTGATCCGCTGGGCCTTACAAGCGAGCAAACAGGCGCAAGTGGTTGAAGCCCTTTTCTGCGCCTATTGGCGCGACGGGAAAGATGTGGGCGCCATTGATGTGCTGGCCGAAATCGCCAGCACTTGCGGCATGGATGGGCCGGAAGTGTTGCGGCTTTTGGCGATGCCGACTGATGCAAAGGAAGTGATGGAGGAAGTGCAGAAGGCCTATGAACTTGGCGTTCAAGGTGTTCCAACCTTCATCATTGACCAACGTTATGGAATTTCTGGCGCGCAGGAAGCAGAGACGCTTGCAGACGCCATCCGGCAAGTGGCGGCGAAGACTTGAGTCCGTGGCGCATGCTTCGAGGCTTGGCTTGCGCCAAGCACCTCGCATGAGGAAGATCGGGCTGAAGCCTCAGGTTCAGTTGTACTGTATTACGACCTCACCCTGAGGTGCTCGTGGCACGCGAGCCTCGAAGGGTGAGCTACAAGCATTATTCCGCCAGTTTCACCAAATTCTGCATCAACAGCCTAGTGCCCTTGAGGCGCTGGGCGGCACCAGCCCAATCCCGCATCAGCACCAGGCTCATATCCGGGCGCAGCTTGGCCAGAGTGCCTTGCGCTGAAATCCATTGCACCAAGGCCGGGGGATTGGCGAAGATGCCTTTGCGGAAGGTGACGGTTGCGCCCTTCGGGCCAGCATCCACCTTTTCAACATTGGCCTTGCGGCAGAGAAGCTTGATGGAAACAATTTCGAGCAAGTGATCCACTTCATCAGGCCGTTTGCCAAAGCGGTCATGCAATTCGGCAGCAAAGGCATCAAGATCCTGCTGCTCGGTGAAATCAGCCAGGCGGCGATAAAGCCCAAGCCTGAGTTGCAAGTCGGTGACGTAAGATTCAGGTATCAAGACTGAAGTGCCGATATTGATCGAGGGCGACCATTCGCCATCCTCCACTTCTTCGCCAGCACCAGAACGCATGGCGGCCACGGCCTCCTCCAGCATGTTCTGATAGAGATCAAAGCCCACTTCGCGGATATTGCCATGCTGCTCTTCGCCCAGAAGGTTGCCAGCGCCACGGATATCAAGATCATGGCTGGCAAGATTAAACCCGGCACCCAGTGAATCGAGGGATTGCAACACCTTCAAGCGGCGATCTGCTGTTGCCGTCAATTGTTTGCCTGAAGGTGTGGTGAACAGGGCATAGGCGCGTTGCTTGGAGCGGCCAACACGGCCACGCAGCTGATAGAGCTGGGCGAGGCCGAACATATCAGCACGGTGGATGATTAGTGTGTTGGCGGTGGAGATATCCAGACCGGATTCCACGATGGTGGTTGAGAGAAGAACGTCAAAGGCACGGTCGTAGAATCCTGTCATGATGTCTTCAAGCTCGGTGGGCGGCATGCGGCCATGGGCGGCGCGGAATTTCGCCTCTGGCACGGCGCTACGCAGAAATTCCGCAATCTCATCAAGATCAGTGATGCGTGGCACCACATAGAAGCTCTGGCCGCCGCGGAAATGTTCCCGCAGCAAATGCTCACGCACCACCACCGGGTCAAAGGGCGCGATATAGGTTCGCACGGCCAGGCGGTCCAATGGTGGTGTGGTAATAAGCGACATTTCGCGAATGCCGGAAAGCGCCAGCTGCAGCGTGCGCGGGATGGGCGTTGCCGAAAGTGTGAGCACATGCACATTGGCGCGCATCTGCTTCAGGCGCTCTTTGTGCTTCACGCCGAAGTGCTGTTCTTCATCGATGATCAACAGTCCCAAATCGCGGAACTTGATCGACTCAGCCAAGAGCGCGTGAGTGCCGATAACGATATCAATGCTGCCATCAGTGAGGCCAGCGCGCACCAGTTCAAGCTCCTTGCGGCCAACAAGTCGAGAGGCTTGTGCCACGCGCAGCGGCAAGCCCTTGAATCGATCCGAGAAGGTTTTGAAATGCTGGCGTGCCAGCAAGGTGGTGGGCACCACTACGGCGACTTGCTTACCGGCATAGGCGGCTACAAAGGCGGCACGCAGGGCCACTTCGGTTTTTCCAAAGCCAACATCGCCGCAAATGAGGCGGTCCATCGGGCGGCCTCTAGCCAAGTCTTCTAACACAGCTTCGATCGAAGTGAGCTGATCCTCGGTTTCCTCATAGGGGAAGCGCGCGCAGAATTCGTCATAGGCGCCCTCTGCGGGCGTGAACACTTCACCGGGCTTCAATTCGCGCGCTGCTGCCGTTTTGATCAAGTCTCCGGCAATTTCACGAATGCGCTGCTTGAGCTTGGCTTTCTTGGCCTGCCAGGCTCCGCCGCCCAGCCTGTCGAGTTGCACGCCTTCGGTTTCGCTGCCATAGCGCGAGAGCAATTCGAGATTTTCTACGGGCAGGAAGAGGCGCGCATTGTCGGCATAGATCAGTAACAGGCAATCATGCGGTGCACCTTGCACCTCGATGGTTTTCAGGCCTTCGAAGCGGCCAATGCCGTGATCGACATGCACCATCAAATCGCCGGGGCTGACGGAGGAAAGCTCATTGATGAAGTCTGCCGCCTTCTTGGACTTTCGCGCACGGCGCACCAGCCTGTCGCCCAGAATGTCCTGCTCGGACAAGATGGCGAGACCGGGCAATTCGAAGCCCTGCTCCAAGGGCAAAACTATCACACCGACGATTGTGGATTCGAGTTTTAGGGCGTCCTCCCAAGTGCTCAGTGTGACCAGCGGTGCAAGCTCATGGTCGCGCAGAATTGTGGAGAGGCGGTCTGCCGAGCCTTCGCTCCAACAGGCGATCAGGGTTTTGGTTCCGGCCTTGCGCAAAGTGTCGGCATGCTCGCGCACTGCATCATAGACTTGCCCCTGCCCCGCGCTGCGTTCGGCCGCGAAACTCCGGCCCTGCTTGCCGTGGCAGGAAATGGCGCTGGCCGAGGGGCTTTCAAAGGGCGAGTTTTGAATGGAAGTCATATCGATGAGATGCTGGTTCCATTCCTCAGCCGTGAGATAGAGGCGCTGCGGCGGCAAGGGCTTATAGGGTGCCGCGCCAAAACTCTGCTTCTGCAAGGCTTCAACGCGCGCATCATAGTATTCGTGAATCTGTTCATGGCGCGCAGCCATGGCTTCTGTGGTTTCATGTGCCAGCGACCAGATGGCGCCGGGCAGATAGTCAAACAGCGTGGCGAGTTGCAGTTGAAACAGCGGCAGCCAATGCTCCATGCCCTGATAGCGCCTGCCATTGGTGATGCTTTCATAGAGTGGGTCGGAAATATCGATGCCGCCAAAGGCTTCTGCATAGGCCGTGCGGAATTGTGCAATTGATGCCTTGGAGAGCAGCACTTCATTGGCGGGATTGAGCACCAACTCTTTAAGTTGATCATGCGAGCGCTGTGTTTGCGCGTCAAAAGAGCGGATTGACTCCAATGTATCGCCAAAGAAATCCAGGCGCACAGGCGCATCAGATCCCGGCGCAAACAGATCAATCAAGCCGCCGCGCACCGCAAAATCGCCCTGCTCCACCACAGTGCCAACCCGCGAATAGCCGTTGCTCGAAAGAAATTCCGGCAGCTTCTCACCTGGTAGGCTCATCCCCGGCTTGATGCGCAGCGAGCCACCTGCCACCACCGCGCGCGGTACCACCCGTTGCAATACGGCATTCACCGTGGTGAGCAACAGGAAGGGTTTGGCCACAGCTGCATTCAGCCGCGCCAAAGTGGCAAGCCGCTGTGCTAGGATATCTGAAACCGGCGAAACGCGGTCATATGGCAAGCAATCCCAGGCCGGAAAGCGCAAGACTTCCAGCGCCGGTGCGAAATAGGCCAGTTGCTCTGCCAATGAGGCCAAGTGCTGATCATCGCGGCAAACGTGAACAACGCCCTCAGGGTCAGCTGCACCCACCACTTCCGGCAGCAACAAGGCATCCTGCCCTTCTATGAGGGCAGAAAGGTCGATGCGGCCTGGCAGTTTCAACCGGGCGAGGAGGAATGGTTCAAGTGTCATGCGGAATAGGCGGGGCGAAAGGCAAGCACGGCGCGCAGGAGTGTGCTGTCATGCTGTGGCGGAACTTCGACAACTCCAGTGGCCCAGGACAGTAGATCCTGATCCGGCAGTTCCAGCAATTGCGTGAATTCCTGAAGGTTGGCTTCATCCATCCCGGCGAGATGGGCATGGGCATAGCCGCCCACAAGCAGGTCCATCTCCTTTATGCCGCGATGGGTCGCGCGCCATAACAGGCGCTTGCGGTTGATTTCTGCTGTTTCGGGCCGGGTCATTGCGGGGTGATTAGAACAAGTGGCCCGATGTGAAAAGGATTTTGCATCGGCCCTGCATTCGCGGCAAAACAGCCTTGATGAGACCAAGCCTGCTCAACCCGATCTTTGCCGATGCCACAACAGTTAAGGGCATTGGCGAGAAAACTGCCAAATTGCTGGCCAAGTTGCTGCATGGCGGCGTGGAAGTGCCTGCGCGGTTGGTGGATATGCTGTTTCACTTGCCCACCCATGTGGTTGACAGGCGCTTTCGCTGCACCGTGTCGCAACTCCCGGTCAAAGGCATTGCCACGCTGGAAGTGACAATTGGCAAACACAAGCCGCCACCGCGCGGCACACGCCTGCCCTACCGCATCGAGGCGCATGATGACTCTGGCGCCATGGTGCTGGTGTTTTTCGCAGCTCATGCGGAAACCATGTTGCGCACCTATCCTGAGGGAGAGCGGCGGCTGATCTCCGGCGAAGTCAGCTGGTACGGTGCGGAACCGCAAATGAGCCATCCCGATTATGCGCTGCGTGTGGATGACGCCGCGAAGATGCCTCTGATTGAGCCAGTCTATCCACTTACAGCGGGCCTGAACGAGAAGACCCTGCACAAGGTGGCACAAGGCGCACTGGCGCAATTGCCGGCCTTGCCGGAATGGCAGGATGAAGCCTGGTTGCGGCAACAGAAATGGCCAAATTTCAAAGCGGCGCTTGAAGCTTTGCATCACCCTGCGCAGCCTGATGCCGTGGCGCTGGATTCACCTTCCCGCTTGCGCTTGGCCTATGACGAATTGTTGGCTAATCAATTGGCACTGTTGCTTGTGCGCGCCAATATGAAGCGCAAGGCTGGGCGGGTCTTCGCATCAACTGGCAAACTTTCACAAAAAATCATCGCAGCGTTGCCCTTCACATTGACGGATGGCCAAAACACTGCGCTACAAGAAGTGGCAGTTGATCTCACTTCCGGCAACCGCATGATCCGGCTTTTGCAGGGTGATGTGGGAGCAGGGAAAACAGTTGTGGCCTTGTTGGCCATGTGTGCGGCTATCGAGAATGGCGCGCAGGCCGCATTCATGGCACCCACCGAAATTCTGGCACGACAACATGCTGCGTCCCTGGCAAAAATGGCAGGCCCTGCTGGCCTTCGCCTTGCGCTACTCACGGGGCGCGAAAAAGGCAGGGCCCGCGACGAAGTATTAGCAAGGTTGGAAGCGGGTGAAATCGATATTCTCATCGGAACGCATGCCCTGTTTCAGGATGGCGTTGCATTCCGCGACTTGGGGCTTGCAGTGATCGACGAACAACACCGATTTGGCGTTCATCAAAGGCTGGCCTTGCAGGCCAAGGCTGATATTGCGCCACACTTGCTGGTGATGACCGCCACACCCATTCCACGCACATTGGCGCTGACGGCTTATGGTGATATGGATGTCTCCAGGCTCACCGACAAACCAGCAGGGCGGCAACAGATCGACACACGTGTCATGCCGCTTTCGCGTCTCGATGATATTGTGGCCGGCCTGGGCCGCAGCCTCAACTCTGGCCATCGTGCCTATTGGGTTTGCCCTTTGGTGGAGGAAAGCGAGCTTGTGGACATGGCTGCTGCGCAAAGCCGGTTTGAGAGCTTGCGCGCACTATTTCCCGGCCGTGTCGGGTTGGTGCATGGGCGCCTGAAAGGTGCCGAGAAAGATGCCGTGATGGCGGATTTCAAATCCGGCGCGATTACCATTCTTGTGGCCACCACGGTGATTGAAGTGGGAGTCGATGTGCCAGAGGCCTCGATCATGGTGATTGAAAATGCCGAGCGTTTTGGCCTGTCACAGCTGCATCAATTGCGCGGGCGGGTGGGGCGTGGCGCTGCCAAATCCAGTTGCCTGCTGCTCTATCAAGAACCGCTCGGCGAAACAGCCAGGCAGCGCCTTTCGATCATGCGCGAAACGGATGATGGCTTCCGCATCGCCGAGCAGGATTTGAAATTGCGTGGTGCAGGTGAACTTCTGGGCACGCAACAATCCGGCCTGCCCCTGTTCAAAGTTGCCGATCTATCACGCGATGCCAACCTGCTTGCCGCAGCGCGCGATGATGCAGGCCTTGTGCTGGCGCGCGATGCCGGATTGCAATCGCCACGCGGGCGAGCTTTGCGAAATTTGCTGTATCTCTTTGAACGCGATGAGGCGATCAGGCTTTTGTCTTCCGGCTAGTCCGCGTGCCGGCCTTTTTTTCAATCACAGGCTTTAGTGCTTCGGGAAACACCAGGCCCATGGAGATCACCAGTTTCAAACCATCCTCCACACTCATGTCCAGGATTCTCACATCTTTCTTGTCGGCAAAGAACACATAGCCTGAGGTTGGATTGGGTGTGGTGGATATGTAAACCGCATACATCTGACGGCCCGCCTCAAGCCCCACTTGTGCCCCATCCAATTCCTTTGAAACGAAAGCCAGAGACCAAGTTCCCGCGCGTGGCCATTCCACCAGGCACACATAGCGGAAGCTGTTGCCCTGACCGGCGAACAAGGTTTCGAAAATCTGCTTTGAACCCTTGTAGAGAGAACGCACGACTGGCGTTGAGTTCAGCAGCTTGTCCCACCATGACAGCAACGTGCGGCCAACCAGGTTTGCGGCGAGAAAGCCAACCAGTGTAATCAGTGCCAGTGCACAGATGAGCCCAAAGCCCGGAACCTTCACTGGCAAGTAGGTATCGGGATTATAAGCCTCTGGAATCCATGGCTTCACAAAACTATCAAACTTGTCGACAACCCACAGTGTGGCCCAAATGGTGATGGCTGCAGGCGCAATGATCACCAAGCCGGTGAAAAAATAGCGGCGCAGATGCGGGAATCCGGAGGGCTTGATCACGGGTTTTGGCGGCTCAATGCTCATGGGCAGACCTTATCTCATTCGCATGAACGGCAAAGAATGGATGCAAGTCATGCTTACTGCCGCTCGCCCGGAGGGTTCTGTTCGTTCCATACGCGCGCATGCGCGTCGGCCTCAATGCGGGTTTCTTCTGTGGCAGCAAAGCGCAACTCAGTGAGGCGCGCAAAAATTTCCGGGTTGTCGTCTTTCTGGGCCGATTGCGAGGCGATGATATACCAAGCCAACGCACGGGTATCATCCTGTGGGACGACTTCTCCCTGGGCAAAGAGTTCGCCCAAATAGGCCGCAGCCTCCGGCGAATGTTTGCGGGCGGCGGCATTCAACCATTTGAGGCCCTGCCCGGGGTTTTTGCGCACGCCTGCACCTTCCACATTCATCACGCCCAAGCCATAGAGGGCACGCGGATGTCCGTAATTGGTGGCCAT
>JAYTIG010000454.1:0-3722 GCA_043731995.1 Hyphomicrobiales bacterium | reverse complement strand
TTGTAATGAGCTTCGCCGCCAATGGCACGGTGGTCAACCAAGTCACCCACATTTTGTTCGATGGCGTAAATGGAGGCTGACCAATCTTTCTTGTCCGAAGTGTATTCAGCACTCACGCCGTAGAAATAATGATTATCAGCAAAGGGCATGGCATTGCGCGAGAATACAGGGGAGCCGCCGACCGCCTGCAGCTTTACATTCTGAAATGCAGCCGGGTAAGGCAATACGGCTGACAAAAATCTGACAGGAAACAAATCCACAACTTGCCTCGCGAAAGTTAGGATTTAATCTAGGAACTTGGTTAAACGGCGAGTCGTTTCGCTGTTCCTGTCGAGATTCAAGGTTGATGAATGGTTGCTGAATTCGGTCACTTTGCGTTGATCCTCGCGTTGATGGCCAGCCTCGTGCAAGCGAGCCTGCCGCTCTACGGCGCGCATCGCCAAGACCCTGCCTTGATGTCGCTGGCAAGTTTTGCTGCAGTCATCTGCTTCATGTTGGTGGCCACCTCATTCGGCGCGCTGGCGTGGTCTTTCATCAGCGATGATTTCAGTGTGCGGCTTGTGGCGGCAAACTCACAGACGACAAAGCCCATCATCTACAAATTCAGTGGCGTGTGGGCGAACCATGAAGGCTCAATGATGTTGTGGGTCTTCATCCTCACCGTCTTCGCGGCGATGATCGCGCTTTTTGGGCTCAATATTCCAAAGCCATTGAAGGCGCGCGTTCTGGCCATTCAGGGGCTCATCGCCGCAGCCTTCTTGGCTTTCCTCGTATTCACTTCAAATCCGTTCTTGCGGCTTTCGCCCGCGCCTGATGAAGGCAGCGGCATGAACCCATTGCTGCAGGACCCCGGCCTCGCGATTCACCCGCCTGCGCTTTACATGGGCTATGTGGGCTTCTCGGTGGCTTTTGCCTTTGCCGTGGCGGCCTTGATCGAAGGCAAGGTTGATGCAGCCTGGGCACGCTGGGTGCGGCCCTGGGTGTTGCTCGCCTGGTGCTTCCTCACCCTGGGCATCACGCTGGGTTCGTTCTGGGCCTATTACATTTTGGGTTGGGGCGGCTGGTGGTTCTGGGATCCGGTGGAAAATGTTTCCTTCATGCCGTGGCTGGTGGGCACAGCGCTATTGCATTCCGCATTGGTTGTCGAACGGCGGCATGCATTGGTGGGTTGGACCATCCTTCTCGCCATCCTCACCTTCTCGCTCAGCCTGATTGGCACTTTTGTGGTGCGCTCTGGCGTACTCACCTCAGTGCATTCTTTTGCCACTGATCCCACGCGCGGGCTTTTCATCCTCTTCATCATCTTTGGTGCAACGGGTGGCGCGCTGGTGCTTTATGCCTTTCGAATTCCCCAAGTGAAGAAAGGCGTGCCCTTTGGCATCGTGAGCCGGGAGGCTGGCCTGTTGCTCAACAATGTGTTCCTTGTTGTCGCGGCTGCCACTGTGTTCTTCGGCACGTTCTGGCCACTGTTCATTGACCTTCTGGGCCGCGACAAGATTTCCGTTGGCGTGCCGTATTACAACCTCACCTTTGTGCCATTGTTCATGCCCATCCTGATCGCCATGGTGATCGGGCCATTCTTGAAGTGGAAGCGCGATGATCTTGGCAGTGTGATGAAACAATTGAACATCCCCTTACTTGCAGGCCTTCTCGTGTTGCTTGTTGTGGCGGGCTTTGCGCTGGGCAAGCATCTCTTGACCGCGGTTGGCATTGGCCTTGCAGTATGGATCGTAATGGGATCGCTGTGGGTTGTCGTGAAGCGCACGAGACTTGCGCAAGTGCCGCTTTCGCAATCGCTGAACATCCTGTGGCAAACACCGCGCGCCTACTTTGGCCTCGTGCTGGGCCACATGGGGCTTGGGCTGGTACTGTTGGCCATTACTGTCGTGACCACTTGGCAGCAGGAAAACATATTGTCGATGAAAATTGGCGATCAAACCGCCATTGGCCCCTATGGTATAAAACTTGCGAATATGGAAAATGTGCAAGGCCCAAATTATCAAGCTGAGCGCGGCACATTCGAACTTTCCAGCGGCGGCAATGTTTTCCGCATCATGACGGCAGAACGGCGCTTCTATCCATTGCAGCAATCGCAAACCAACCAAACCGGCATTCGCACCAACATCATTTCGAACACCTATATTGCGCTGGGCGATGCCGATAACAATGGCGGATGGACTGTGCGGCTCTATTATCATCCCATGGCGCCTTTCCTGTGGATCGGCGGCTTCATCATGGCGCTGGGTGGCTTCATTTCCTTGTCTGACCGCCGTTTCCGCGTCGGCGTTGGCCAGCGCGCCAAGCCTGCGGCCCTGCCGCAAGCTGCTGTTGGGGCAGTATCATGAAATTGCGTGCTGCAACACTTCTGCCGGTTGGCCTGTTCGCGGTGATGGGCGTTGTGCTGGCACTGGGCCTGAACCGCGACCCGAAAGTTTTGCCTTCCACGCTGCTCGATAGGCCTTTGCCGGAATTTGACCTGCCGCCGCTGGAAGCGGGCGGGGCACATCTCAAGAGCGCCGATCTTCACGGCAAAGGGCTGACACTGATAAATGTGTTCGGCTCTTGGTGTGTGTCCTGCCGCTATGAACACCCGCTGCTCATGCGCGTCAGCAAAGACCTGCGCTTCAAGCTTGTGGGAATAGACTGGAAAGATGCGCCGGATGACGCCAAGCAATATCTGGCCACCTATGGCAATCCCTATGCGCAGATCGGCGCGGACGAAAGCGGCCGCACTGCAATTGATCTGGGTGTTTCGGGTGCGCCTGAAACTTTTGCCGTTGATGCCAAGGGCCGTGTGCGCCTTCGTGTGCCAGGGCCGCTGACACCCGAAATCTGGGACAAGCAGATTGAGCCCCTGATCAAGGAAGCGGAGAAGTCCTCGTGATCCGGGGTTTTCTAACCGCGCTGTTTCTCTTTGCCTTGGCCTTTGCCGCGCAAGCGGTGATGCCGGATGAGATGCTGAAAGACCCGGTGCTGGAATCGCGCGCGCGTGAGATCAGCCAGAACCTGCGCTGCCTGGTGTGCCAAAATCAATCCATCGACGATTCCAATGCGCCATTGGCCAAGGATTTGCGCGTCATCGTGCGTGAGCGCCTGACAGCTGGCGACAGCAACGAGCAAGTGGTCGGCTATGTGGTGCAGCGTTATGGCAACTATGTTTTGCTGAAGCCTCCATTTCAGGGCGACACGGCGCTGCTGTGGCTCTTGCCCTTCATCCTTATGGTTTTGGCGCTGGGCGCGGCCTGGGCCTATCTGAAACAGCAGCCTGCCCCCGAAGAGGGTGAGGCCGTGAATGAAATCCTTGATAAGTGAGCACTGAATAATGATGCTTTGGTTCTTGATGATGATGTTGTGCAGCGCTGCGGCGGTGGCCATTTCTTATCCACTGATCCGCCGCTATGACGCACGCGACGGAGCGGCTGAAGAAGCTGCCGTTTATCAAGACCAGATCAAGGAAGTTGATCGTGACCTCAGCGCCGGCACGATTGCAGAGCCTGAAGCCAAAGTGGCCAAGGCCGAGATTGAACGCAGGCTGGAAGTCGTGGCCAGGGACCAGGTTCCTTCACGGCCATTATCCAACACCTGGCGGCTTGTGGCGCTTGCCGCTTCTGCGGGCCTGGTGATTCTCGGCGGCATCAATCTCTATGCCTATATGGGCGCCCCCAACATGCCCTCTGCTGTTCCGCCGCGGCCAGCACAACAAGCCGCCGTGCAACATCAGC
>JAYTIG010000453.1:0-3736 GCA_043731995.1 Hyphomicrobiales bacterium | reverse complement strand
TGCGCCTTCATCAATATTGGAAGCGCGCGAAATGTTGATGATCATGCCTTCGGGGCCTACAGCTTCAATCACTTCGCGATTGACAACGTGGCGTGTGGCTGCGGAGGCGGCCAAAGTGACAAAGAAGAAGTCTGAATGCTTCGCCAGTTCAACCGGACTGGGGATGAATTTCCACTTTGACGCATAGTCTTTCGCGGCCACATCCGAATAGGCAATGTCCATGCCAAAGCCAGCAAGGCGCGCTGCCACTTCAAAGCCAATTCGGCCCAATCCAAGCACACCGGCCTTGCGGCCCCAAACGCGCCTTTTGAGAGGATAAAGCCCATTTTGAGCCCAGTTGCCGTCGCGCACCCAGTGTTCTGCCCTCACCATGCCGCGCGATTGGCAAAGCATCATGGCCACACCCAAGTCAGCCACGTCATTGGTCAGCACATCGGGTGTGTTCGTTACGCGAATTCCGCGCTCGCGCGCTGTGGCCATGTCCACCGCATCGAAGCCAACACCATAAACTGAAATGAGCTCAAGATTCGGACAGGCCTCAATCATGGCGCGATTTGCGCCCAACTCACCGCGTGTGGCAATGGCGCGAATACTGGGGCCAACTTTGGCCAGAAACGCCGGCTTGTCTTCAGCAGCAAAAAAGCGATGCACCAGAAACGCTTCGTTCAAGGGTATTTGATCCCATTCGGGGTAGGGCCCAACCTGCAAGACCTCGGGCTTGGACATGTGCGAATTCCTCAAGTGCTGACTTTGTGTTATCGATAACATAAATCGAATTCGATGAGGTTGTCGAGTCTTTTGTGGAGAAGTCAGGCGCTTTCGCGAGCGATCACGGCATAGTCAGTGATTATGGTTTCGGGAGAGATTCGCTTGCGGTTGCGCTCGCCTTCGATGGCCCGCAGCAACAGTTTGCCTGTGCGATTGCCAATTTCGTAGCACTTCACACCCACGGTCGTTAGAGTAGGGTAGCAACAGCTCGATATTTCAAAATCGCCAAACCCAGCCAATGCAATGCGGCCCGGAACAGCCCACTTGCGCCGTTGGCATTCCACCAGTGCGCCAAAGGCCGACAAATCTGAGACGCAAATTGCCGCCTCCACTTCAGGCCATTGTTCAATCAGCCGCGCGATGGCCTCGCCGCCCTGTTTGATGGAAATGGGTGGGGTGCCAAAAGAAATCACGCGCCGTTCGGCCAATCCAAGTTCGGCCATCGCGGCTTCATAGCCTGCGCGCCTGTCGGCACCGCGGGTGTCACGGTTTGTTGTTCCGCCAATGAAAGCGATTTTGCTGTAGCCCTTTTTGTGAAGGTGCCGCACAAGCGTTGCAGAAGCCTCCGCATTTGAAAAACCCACAACGTGGCAAACAGGGTCTGAAGGCAGGTCCCAGGTTTCAACAACCGGAATGCCGGCCTGTTTAAGCAACTTGCGCCCGCGCGCAGTATGCTTGCCACCGGTGACAACTATGGCTTCAGGCCGCCGGCGTAACAGCGATTCAATCAACTGTTCTTCCGTATCAATTGAATAGTCGGTATAGGCCAATAGCAGTTGCAGGCCCGATCCCTGCAAGGCTTCGGTGAGCCCGCGCGCCGTGTCAGCAAAATTGGAATTGTTGATCGACGGTATCAGGGCGGCAACAAAGCCCGTTCGCTTGGAAGAAAGGCTGCCAGCAGATTGGTCCAGAACATAGCCCAAGTCTTCCACGGCCTTCATGATTTTGCGGCGAGTTTCTGGCGCGATTGATGCGCCATCTTTTAGCGCGCGTGAGACCGTCATCGTCGAAACGCGCGCAAGCTTCGCCACGTCTTGCATCGTGGGTGCGGCCAATCGGCTTTCGACTTTTTGACGGGCCTTGTGTTTCAACTCATTTTCCTGGCTATCAAACTGTTGTTATCGATAACGTAAAACCTAATTCGTCGAAAGACAAGAATATGTTTTGGTGAATGGCGGGGGACAGGTGTGAGGCTTTTGGCGCAGTGTGGGCTGGTATGGTGGCGGTTCGCCCAGGCGATTGCGCACTACCCCGCTGCTGCGCGGCGCAGGCTTTGCTCAATTGCTCTGACTGATGATAGGAGCAGCGGCTCGCACTTGGGGCGTATCGCTGCGAACCTCACGGCGGGAATAGGGATCGAAACAGCATAAATCTGGCGCGCCTTATCCGTGAAGCCCGCACCAATGGCGCAGATGCCGAGCGAGTGTTCCTCATTGTCGACAGCGACCGCTCCCGATTTCACGGCGCTGATCTCATTGAGCAACACGGCTTGGTCTATAATGGTGTTATGCGTAAAAGCGGCAAGCTTGCCGCCTAGCGCCTTGTGCAATTGCGCGTCATTGAGCAGCGCCAAGGCGACCTTGCCGTTGGCCGTGCAGTGAAGCGGGAAAATATCACCCACGGCTGAAACCGCGCGCAAACGATGCGCCCCCGGCACCTGATTGATGAAAATCATATGGTCGCGGTTCAATCTTGCAAGGTCAACTGTCTCGCCGGTTTGTTCTGCGAGGTCCTTCAAAAACGGTTGGGCCATTTCAAACACATTTGCAGTGGCATCAGCCCCCATCGCCAAAAGGTCAGGCCCAAGTGCAATCGAGCGCGAACGCCCTTCTGAAACCAGAAAGCCGCCATCCGCGAGCGACTGCACGATGCGCTGCACCGTGGAACGCGGAAGATCCACATGCTTGGCAATGTCACTGAGACTGAGGCCTGGCCCCAGGGCCTCGCACGCCTTGAGAACGGCAATTGCCCGCGAAACCACCTGAATGGAACTGCTTTCACCCTTTTGCATCGTATCGTGATACAAAATTCCACCGCTTGACGCAAGTAGTCTTCAATCGTACCGTAATGCAAAACAAAATAGGGAGGAATGAATGACGATTAAGATCCGCGGCATTGAATTTCAGGAGAACCTGAACAACCCTATGGGGCTGCATTTCACCAACTTGTCGCACCGTTGGGGCTTTCAATGCCCGAACTGGCCGTATTTCCAGGATGTGAAGATTGAGCGCATTCATTACATGGCAAAATCCGGTGTGCTGTCGCAGCGGATCACTACTTCCATGCATTCAACAACGCATATCGATGCTCCCGCCCATGTGGTGCAAGGCTTGGCCTTCATCGATGAAGTTCCGCTGCCGCATTTCTTTGGCTCCGGCATCGTGGTGCCCATGCCGAAGAAGAAGTGGGAATCGATCACCGCCGATGATTTGGAAAAGGTCTGCGGCAAGGCTATCCGCCCGCATGACGTGCTGATCCTCAACACGGGCTGGCACAAAGTCTATGAGGACGGCGACTACTTCGCCTATTGCCCCGGCTTCGTGCCATCGGCCGGGCAATGGATGGTGGACAAGCAGGTGAAAGTTGTCGGCCATGACACGCAGGCCAATGACCATCCGCTGGCCACGGCGATTGGGCCGCAGCGTAATGGCCCACTGCTGCCACATTTGGAAAAAGAATATTTCGACTGGTCTGGTGGCCATGACTGGAAAAAGGACTTCCCGAATTGGGAACCTGTGCACCAGATCCTGTTCAGGAACGGCATTCTCGGCATTGAAAATGTGGGCGGCGATTTGGACGCTGTCACCGGCAAGCGTTGCACCTTTGCCTTCTTCCCATGGAACTGGGATCGCGGCGATGGCTGCATCATCCGGTTGGTTGCAATCACTGACCCATCGCAGAACTACCGGATCGAGCGGGGAGATAAATTCTAATGCTTGTGAAGCGCTTTGCTGATGCCGAAACCTAT
>JAYTIG010000452.1:0-3737 GCA_043731995.1 Hyphomicrobiales bacterium | reverse complement strand
ATGAAGGCGTTGATGCCCATCACCACTTCCGGGATTGGGAAGGAAACGATGTATCCCGCTTGGCCGGATTTCGACACTTTCGCGGCGATCTGGCCCATCACATAGCGGCCCTCATAGAAGCGGGCATTATAAGTCGCGACATTGTCGGCCTGCTTATAGCCGGTGGCGTGTTCAAACATCACTTTGGGAAATTTCTTGGCGACCTTGATGGTGGCGTCCATGAAGCCAAAGGAGGTGGTGAAGACGATCTGGCAGCCTTCGCGGGCCAGGCGTTCAATGGCGCGCTCGGCATCGGGGCCTTCGGCCACGTTTTCAAGGAACTTGGTTTCGACCTTGTCGCCCATCTCCTTTTGAACCTGCTGCCGGCCCAGATCGTGCTGATAGGTGTAGCCGCCGTCGCCAACCGGGCCAACATAGACCCAGCAGGCCTTAAACTTGTCTGCGGCATTGGCGCTGCCTGCCATCAGGCTTGCAGCGAGGATTGTTGATAATGCTAACCACTTTTTCATCCGTAACTCCTGTTTTGGGTCTGTCCCGGTTTCAGCCTTATTCAGTTCATCCTGCCGTGGCTGGTGGTGCGGAAGGACTATTGGTTGCCCGTTATCTATCGGGCACAAAGGATTGCCCAAGACAGGCTGGCGCATTGCTGCGGGCGCTCAGGCTCCTGCCGGAAATTACGACGAGCGCGGCAATGGTCACAAGATAGGGCAGCGACGACAGGAATTGCGAGGGAATGCCTGCCCCTTTTGACTGTAAGGCAAAGCCCAGAATCGACACCGTGCCAAAAAGATAAGCGCCCAGCGCCACGCGCCAGGGCAGCCATGAGCCGAAGACCACCAGAGCCAGCGCGATCCAGCCGCGGCCCGCCGTCATGGTCTCAATCCACAAGGGAGTATAGGCCAGCGACAGATAGCCGCCGCCAAGCCCGGCGCAGGCCCCGCCAAAGGCGATGCAGGCCAGGCGCACGCGGTTGACGCCAAAGCCCAAGGCATGGGCCGAGGTGTGATTGCCGCCGACGGCGCGGATGACCAGCCCCAAACGGGTGCGGGTGAGGACATAGGCTGTCGCGGCCACCAGCGCGAAGGAAAAGTAAACCAGCACATCCTGCCCGAAGACAATCGGTCCGATTACCGGCACATCGCTCAGCAGCGGAATATGCACCTTTTCCAGCTGCACGCCCGGCTGGCCAACAAATTTAATGCCCGCCATGGCTGAAAGGCCGAGGCCGAGGAGAGTAAGGGCCAAGCCGGTCGCAACCTGATTGGCCACCATGGTGAGAGTAAGGAAAGCAAAGACCATCGACAGCGCAACACCCGCCGCGATTGCGGCGATGATGCCTAGATATGGCGAGCCGGTGGTGAAGGCGACCGCAAAGGCTGCAATGGCGCCCACCGACATCATGCCTTCAATGCCAAGGTTCAGGATGCCCGAACGCTCCACCACCAATTCGCCGGTGGCGGCCAAAAGCAGCGGCGTGGCCGCAGTGATGATGGTGAGGATGACTGAAAGATACTCGCTCATTTTATGCCTTTCCTGTCCTTTGGAAGGGGTTGCTCAGGCGGTAGACAATCAAGGTGTCGCAAGCCAGGATGTAGAACAGCAGAATGCCCTGAAACACGCGCGCAATCTTGTCTGAAATGCCAAGGGCTGCTTGCGCGCCTTCACCGCCGAGATAGGTCAAGGCCAGAGCCAGAGCGGCAACCAAAGCGCCAATGGGGTTAAGCCTTCCAAGGAATGCCACGATGATGGCGGTGAAGCCATAGCCGGGCGAAATTGAGGGCTGCAACTGGCCGACCGTGCTCATCACTTCGCAGATTCCGGCAAGGCCAGCGAGAGCGCCTGACAAGAGAAAGCAGAACCAGACAGCGCGGCTTCTGGAGAAACCGGCAAAGCGCCCGGCGCGCGGTGCTGCACCCAGAACCCTAAGCTCATAGCCCTTGAAGGACTTGCCCATCATCACAGCCAGGGCAAGGCAGGTCAGCAGCGCCAGCAACACGCCCAGGTGAATGCCGCTGCCGCCAAGCATCGGCAAGACCTGCCAGTCGGCGAATGGAATGGTCTGGGGAAAATTGTGCCCGTTGGGATCACGCCAAGGGCCGCGCACCAGCCAATCGAGAAACAGCTGCGCCACATAGACCAGCATCAGGCTGGTCAGGATTTCACTGGCGTTAAATCGGTTCTTGATGAAGGCCGGTATCGCCGCCATCAACATGCCGCCCACCATGCCAAGCGCCAGCATGACGATGAGCGTCAGCGGCGACTGCCATTCAGGGAAAAAGACCGGAATCGACCCGCCAAGAATTGCGCCGGCCGTGAGTTGGCCCTCCGCGCCGATGTTCCAGACATTGGCGAGATAGGCCACACTCAAGCCAGCGCCAATCATCGCCAGCGGCGCGGCTTTGATGCAGAGCTGCTGCAACTGCCAGAGGTCAGCAGAATCCTGGGTCCAGAACCATTTCAGCGGTTCAAGAAAATAGATATAGAGCGCCTGCAACGGCGGCTGGCCAAGCGCTGCAAAAATAATTCCGCCCGTCACCACCGTCAGTGCAACGGCAATAACCGGCGACAGAATGGCCATGCGCCGCGATACTTCATCGCGCTTCTCAAGCCGGAACAGCATGGGCGTCTCCCCCCTTCTCGTGCGAGCCCGCCATGAGCAGGCCGATGGCTTCGCGGTTCAGCTTCGCAGCTGGCTGGGCGTGCGACATTTGCCCTCGCGAGATCACGGCGATGCGGTCTGCGATCTCAAAAATCTCGTCAAGGTCCTGGCTGATCACCAGCACCGCAGCGCCGTTGCGGGCAAGGTCAATCAGCGCCTGGCGGATTGAGGCGGAAGCCCCGGCGTCGACGCCCCAGGTTGGCTGGTTGACGATCATGATGCCGGGATCGCGGTCAAGCTCGCGGCCCACCACGAATTTCTGCAAGTTTCCGCCCGACAAGGCGCGCGCTTCGGGGTTTGCCTTGCCCTTGCGCACGTCATAGGTTTTGACGATGCGGTCGCGCGCCTCCGCCGCCGCCTTCATGCTGACGAAGCCCCTGGAAACAAGCGCGGTGTCATAGGGATGCCGGGTCAGCACCATATTGTGCGACAGCGACTGGCTGGGCACCGCGCCATGGCCCAAGCGTTCTTCGGCCACAAAACTGACTTTGCGCCTGCGCCGCTCGTTGATGCCATTGCGGCCCGCATCCGCGCCGTCAATCGCAATCATGCCCGCCTCAGGCGCAAGGCGCTCTCCGGAAATGGCGTCAAACAATTCGCCCTGCCCGTTGCCCGCCACGCCGGCAATGGCGACGACTTCACCGGCATGAACATCAAGCGAAATCTGCGAGAGCCTGGTGCCAAACGGACCATCGGCGGGCAGAGACAGATTCTTCAGGGCAAGGCGCACTGGGCCCTTGGCGGCCGATTGCGCCGCCGCCTTGATCGAGTGAATGTCAGCGCCCACCATCAGGCGCGCCAGGCTGGCGGCGGTTTCCTTGCGTGGATCAACGGCGCCGACAACTTTGCCATGGCGCAGAATGGTAGCTGCCGAGCACAGGTTTTTCACTTCCTCAAGCCGGTGGCTGATATACACAATCGAGCAGCCTTCGGAAGCTAGGCGCTTCAACACAATGAACAACTGATCGGCTTCCTGCGGGGTTAAAACTGCCGTCGGCTCATCCATGATCAGAAGCTTCGGCTCTTGCAGAAAACAGCGCACAATTTCAATGCGCTGGCGCTGCCCCACCGACAGGTC
>JAYTIG010000451.1:0-1314 GCA_043731995.1 Hyphomicrobiales bacterium | reverse complement strand
ACGGCATGTTGAGAACAATGGAATCACCAACGCGCGTGACGGATACGCCCGTGCCCTGCAGGCGCTGACGCAACTTGGATTCCTGGTTGTCCATGTAAAGGCCAATGCCGCCGCCTGTGAGAAGCCCGACGCCAGCGCCAATCAACGCGGCCTTGCGCACGTCCGCACCCACAGCCGCACCCAGCAAGGCACCACCGATGGCACCAATGCCCGCACCAGCCCCAGCGCCGACAGCTGTGTTGGCCGGCTTTTGCTCGCCCGTGAATGGATCAGTTGTGCAGGCAGACAAAAGCAGCGCCAAGGCGCAAGCCGGAACCAGAAAATTCTTCATTGCTCACCCCGTAATTTGTGGCTCGCCTTGTCAGGGCCAGTTGTGGCGGAATTGAGGTATCGCAATGGCAGGCACGCCGAGAGTCGTAAAGCCCGGATCGACGGCAGAACCTATTGCGCCAGATAGGCAAAAAGCGCGTTCACGTCTCCACCGTTGGAGCGGATCACGCCGGTGAATTTGTCACGAAGCGCTTGCGCCACCCAGATGCCAGACACATTCACATCCTGAATGCGGCTGCCGCTGGAAAGGCGGAAAATCACCGTGCCGCCGCTGGCCATTTTGGCAGAAACGCTGTTTCCGGAACAAGAGGTGATGGTAAGATTGTTGCTGCCGACCAGAGAGCTGGAATTGTCTGCCATGAAGCGGCCAATGAATCCTTTGGCCAGTGATACATATTTGCCTTCTTGGGCGGGTGGCAATGCACCCCTGAATGAACCCAGGGCAAACATCGCAATGCCCCGCAAATCAGTAAAGCGCGAGGCAGCAGAGGTGAAGGCCGAGGGTGAGCCACTGCGTGCGGCGGCAGAAAAAGCCGACCCGGCATCTTGAATGAGATTTGCAGCTGGGCAGGAAGCAGCTTGCAAAGGCGAGCCGCCCAAAAACGCGCAAAAGATCAGTGTGCTGATAAATTTTCTTTTGCTCATGCTGTATCCAAACAAGTGGGAAATGTATTTTGCACCTCACCGGTGATTCACGCAAGTGGAAGCAGAACTCAGGTTTCAGCCGTTTGCTTCCAACCCTTGATGCGTCCAACGCGCAAATGCAGGTTTTCACTATTGCCTTTGATATCGCTGGGTTGCGCCAGGTCATAGGTGCGCTTGCGCAATTCGCGGATCATGTCATCGCGTTCGGGAAATCCAGCAAGCTCGGAATAGGCAATGGGCTTGCCCACCCGCACTTGCAGCCTGGTGCCAATGCGCCGCGCGGTTTCACGAAACACCAGTGAAAGCCGCAAGGTAAGGCTCAGGTGGCTGGCGATCTGG
>JAYTIG010000450.1:0-1315 GCA_043731995.1 Hyphomicrobiales bacterium | reverse complement strand
AAAGCTGACTGCGCATCTTCAACATGCAGCTTCACCTTGCCGCCTGCGAAAAATTCGGGATCGATTTTGCCCAGCACAACATTTGCATCGGTGACAGTTGGCATCTCACCGCCGCGCCCATAGGAGACTGGTCCGGGTGTGGAACCCGCGCTATCAGGCCCCACCGTCAAACGCCCCAGCTTGTCCACGCGTGCGATGGAACCGCCGCCTGCGCCAATCTCCACCATCTCGATGACTGGTATGCGAACGGGAATGCCCGAGCCCTTCATATCCTTATAGGCCCGCGCAATCTCAAAACGATGCGCGCGCTCCGGCTCGGCGTGTGATAGCAAACAGATTTTCGCTGTGGTGCCTCCCATGTCGAAAGACAACACTTCCGGCAGCTTCAAACTCTGCGCCATGCGGCTGGCGAGAATGGCACCACCAGCCGGGCCAGACTCCACCAAACGGATCGGAAAGCGCGCCGCTGTTTCCAGCGTCGTCAGGCCGCCGCCCGACATCATCAGGTAAAGTGGTGCATCAAGCCCGATTTTCGCCAGCCCATCACGCAAGCGGAACAGATAGCTGGCCATCAAGGGCCGCACATAGGCATTGGCCACTGTGGTGGAGAAGCGCTCATATTCGCGGATCTCAGGTGCCACTTCGGAAGAGAGGCAGATGGTTACGTCAGCAGGCAGCAGCGGCTTCAAAAGCGCTGCAATGTGCTGCTCGTGTTTCGGGTGGGCATAGGCATGCATCAGGCCGATGGCCACGGCTTTTACGCCTTCATCGCGAATGATGGCTGCCAGCGCCGGGATGGCAGCCTCATTCAGCGGAATCAAGATATCGCCATTCACCGCCAGCCGCTCGCTGATCGGCAGGCGCAAATGGCGCGGCACCAAGGGCGTGGCGCGGTCAATCATCAGGTCATAGTGGTCGAAGCGCTTTTCGTAACCCTGCTCAATCACATCGCGGAAACCCTCAGTCGTAATGAAGGCGGTCTTGGCGCCTTTGCGCTCAATCAAAGCATTGGTGGCCAAAGTTGTGCCGTGGATGAAGACTTTCACATCCGATGGCTTGAAGCCCGCTTCGGCAATCACCTGTTGCAGACCTTCCAACACGGCAACTTCCGGGGCGTGAACGGTGGTGAGCACTTTGCCGCTCCAGCGCTTTTTGCCTTGTCCCAGCACAATGTCAGTGAAAGTGCCGCCAATATCGGCAGCCAGTTTGAGGGGAATTGCCATGAGGTGTTGATGACCGAATGATTGGCGTTTGACAAGGCTTGATGGATTCGCTTCAACATGATTATGGCAAAAATCACCATTCAAGATGTGGC
>JAYTIG010000449.1:0-1316 GCA_043731995.1 Hyphomicrobiales bacterium | reverse complement strand
CGTGATGCCGTTTTTGCCAAAGTGGGCCAGCGCGCGGTGCGCGAGCTTTCCTATTCCACCTTCCGGCATTTGCACCG
Source organism: Hyphomicrobiales bacterium (assembly GCA_043731995.1). GTDB lineage: Bacteria > Pseudomonadota > Alphaproteobacteria > Rhizobiales > Aestuariivirgaceae > Aestuariivirga. The sequence continues at coordinate 1,239 of JAYTIG010000449.1, read as the reverse complement.
CCTGTCCCTCAAGTTTCATCTGGAACGCAAAACAGGCGCACTATCACGCATCATTTCACGCGGCATCAACGGCGTGGATTCGGTGTTGCGCTTTGCCTTGTTCAACACTTTCCCGACAGGCATTGAAATCGCCTTTCTGTGTGGCGCCATCACCTGGTCCATGGGTTGGGCTTATTCGGTGGTGATCATCTCCACCGTTGTTGCCTATATCTGGTTTACTTACTGGGCCACCGAGAGGCGCATCGGCATTCGCAAAATCATGAATGAGGCCGACAATGACGCAGGCACCAAGGCCATCGACAGCCTGCTCAATTTCGAAACCGTGAAATATTTCGGCAATGAAAAACATGAGGCAGACCGTTACGACACGGCCATGGGCCGCTATGAGGGTGCGGCGGTCAAAACCTGGGTTTCACTCGCTGGGCTCAACGCGGGGCAGGCGGCGATATTTTCCATCGGCCTCACACTTGTCATGGTGATGGCGACAATGGCCATTCTCAATGGAAAGGGCACGATCGGTGATCTGGTGCTGGTGAACAGCCTGATGATCCAGCTTTCCATGCCGCTTAATTTCATTGGCTCATCTTACCGTGAGATCAAACAAGGATTGATCGACGTGGAAGGCATGTTTTCCATCCTTCGCCAAAATGCCGAGATCGCTGACAAGCCAGGCGCGAAAGCCTTCGTGGCCGGCAAGGGCCGCATTGTTTTTGATCACGTGTCCTTCGCTTATGACAGGGCCCGGCCCATTCTGAAGGACATTTCCTTTGAAGTGCCCGCAGGCAAGACGGTTGCCATCGTCGGGCCATCGGGTGCCGGCAAATCCACCATCTCGCGCCTGTTGTTCCGTTTCTATGACGTAACGGGCGGTGACATTTTGATCGATGGCCAGAACATCGCAAACGTGCAGCAGGAAAGCCTGCGCCGCGCTATCGGCATGGTGCCGCAGGATACGGTGCTGTTCAACGACACCGTGCGTTACAACATCCGCTATGGCAGGCCAGAAGCCAGCGATGAGCAGGTGGAAGAAGCAGCGAGGCTTTCCCAGATCCACAAATTCGTCACCAGCTTGCCCAAGGGCTATGACAGCATGGTGGGCGAACGCGGGTTGAAACTCTCCGGCGGTGAAAAGCAGCGTGTGTCCATCGCCCGCACAATTTTGAAAGCCCCGCCCATTCTCATCCTCGATGAAGCCACTTCCGCACTGGATAGTCTCACTGAGCAGGAAATCCAGACGGC
>JAYTIG010000448.1:0-3743 GCA_043731995.1 Hyphomicrobiales bacterium | reverse complement strand
GTGATCGTCAACGCCATGCGCTTTGGCAAGGTGGTGCGGATTTCGGGCAAGCAAAGTGCCGAACGGCTGTGGCTCTATGTGGATGACAATGGGCCGGGCATTCCGCCGCATTTGCGTGAAGAAGCATTCCGTCCATTCACCCGGCTGGATGAAGCGCGGAATATGGACAACTCAGGCTCAGGCCTTGGCCTCGCCATCGCGTTAGATATTGCCCAGGCGCAAGGCGGCGACATCACTTTGGAAGACAGCCCACTTGGGGGCTTGCGCGTGGCGATCAAGGTTCCGCTTTAGTTGCGGCTGCATTGCCCCAACGGTCTTCAAAAATCAGATCATTGATATTGATCCTTTGCCGCCAGCCGCGCGCCGCCAGTTCCGGCTCCTGATGGAGTTGGTCAACAAAGCCCAGGCAGAGATAGGCCACTGGCTTCACATGATGCGGCAGGCCCAGAATGCCGCCAATTTCCGCGTCGCTGAAAATACTCACCCAGCCCACGCCAATGCCTTCGGCGCGGGCGGCCAGCCAGAGGTTTTGCACGGCGCAAACGGTGGAATAGATATCCGTGTCAAAATTATGCGTGCGGCCAAGAACAACCGGCCCGCCGCGCGTGCGGTCGCAAGTGATGCAGAGATTGATAGGCGCTTCAAGGATGCCTTCCAGTTTCAGAGTGCTGTAGAGCGGGCGGCGATCGGGGCCGAACAAGACTGCAGCCTCGGCATTGGCCGATGTGAAGGCCGTTTTGATTTTCGCCTTGGTTTCAGCACCTCTGATCACGATGAAATTCCACGGCTGCATGAAGCCCACGGATGGCGCGTGATGCGCGGCAGTTAAAATCCGCGTGAGAGTTTCATCAGGAATGGGCCGCGGCTGGAATTGGCTGCGCACGTCGCGGCGCGTGAATATGGCGCGGTAAACGGCTTCGCGTTCGGCAGCGTCGAATGGCCCGGCCGGGCCCAGATGTGGCGATGGTTCAGGCATGGTTCACCCCTTGGCAGACAAGGCCCCACATGCCTTCCACGCAGGCGGGACAATGACGCAAGGCCGGTCTTCTGACTGGGCATCATTCGCTGCAGCACCTTCCCAGCTTAGAGGCCAGTGGCATCTGCTGCAGCATCAGCCATACAGCGTTGGGCACGTTGCGGATTTCAACCGCATTCCCGATTCTCCGGCGATTGCCGGCACCTTACAGGGCAAGGCTAGCGTGAATGTGTGCCGTGGGGCAACAGAATTGGAAGTTAGAAAAGTTTGCCACCATTGGGCACGGGCAGGGAAGGGCCGATCAGCACCACGCCGCCTTCGGTGTCAGGGAAGCCAAGCGTGAGAACTTCCGACATGAAGGGGCCAATCTGGCGCGGCGGAAAATTCACCACGGCTGCAACCTGGCGGCCCAGCAGCGTTTCTGCCGCATAGTGCTTGGTGATTTGCGCCGATGATTTCTTCACACCAATGGCAGCGCCAAAATCGATCTTGAGTTTGAACGCAGGCTTGCGCGCTTCTGGAAAGGGCTCGACGCCGATAATGGTGCCGATTCGGATATCGACCTTTTCGAAATCTGCGAAAGTAATCTCGGGCAAGATATTCTCCGTGTGCAACAATAGGGCCGTCACCCCAGCGAAGGCTGGGGTCCAGCTAACCATGACCTCGGTATTGGTTGCTAGCGGGATGCCAGCCTTCGCTGGCATGACGACGTTGGGATGATTTTCAAAAAATTCTGCCTTAGCCTCAGTTACCCGCCAATTCCTTGGCGCGCTTGGCGGCTGCGGCGACGGCCTTTTCCATCAAAGGCCTCATGCCATCATCTGCCATCAAGACCTGAAGGGCGGCATAAGTTGTGCCACCCGGCGAAGTTACGTTCTGGCGCAAAGTGGCCGCTGGCTCTGACGATTGATGCAGCAGTTCGCCGGAGCCCGAAACCGTGGCGCGGGCCAGACGCATGGCGAGATCAGCGGGCAAGCCCAGCTTTTCACCAGCCGCCGCCAGCGTTTCAGCCAGCAGGAAAACATAGGCCGGGCCGGAACCTGAAACGGCAGTGACGAAATCAATCTGCTCTTCATTTTTCACTCTCACCACTTCGCCCGTGGATGAAAGCAGTGCTTCGGCCAGCAGCATTTGCGAAGGCGAAACATTGGCATTGCCCACCAGTGCCGTGATGCCACGGCCGATGGCGGCAGGTGTGTTGGGCATGGCGCGGATGATGCTGGCATCCTTGCCGAAGGCGGCTTCAAAGCTGGCGATGGCTTTGCCAGCGGCAATGGAAAGAATGACGGGTTTTGATTTTTGCAGTGGTGCAAGGCCAGGCAAAACATCGCCCATCACTTGCGGTTTTACAGCTACGATCAAGGCCTCGGTGTTGGAAATTTCTGCAACGGCCGGATTATGGCGAATGCCATGGCGTTTGAGCAGTTCGACCATCTCATTGGGGGGCTTAGGATCCAAGGCAACGATCTGTGCGGCTGGAACGCCCGCTCTCAACCAGCCCTCCAACAATGCGCCGCCCATCTTGCCGCAACCGGCCAGAACCAGTGTGCCTTTCAAAGGAATGCTCATGCCTCACCCATTTCAGCAGATGGGCTCATGCTTCGCCCATGGTTTCAAGCAGCGCGCTATCCAATGCCTCTTCGGCACTATGGCCCGCCCAGATCACAAATTGGAAGGCCGGATAATAGGTCTGCACTGCCGTGAGGCCAAGATGGATGAGGCTTTCACATTGCGCATCATTGGCCTCTGCCTTGCCGGCGAGCAAAAGCGCGTTGCGGTAAAGCACCGAGCCATCAGCCCAGAGATCAAAGTGGCCCAACAGCAACTGGGCATTGACGAGGGACAGAAGCCGCGTCACTTGCTCGCGGCGCTTCTCGGGCACTTTCAAATCCGGTGTCACCGCACAATGAAGGCTTTCCATGTCGTCGCGCCAGGTGAGGGAAAGGCTCAAATCAACCCAGCCGCCACCCACCAACATGACAACCTCATGGTCATTGGTGCGGTCCAAATGCCACTCCCGCGCCTCGGCAAGGCGCTCCACCCGGTCGAGCGGGTTTTTGTGGTAACGATGTTCTGAAGCAGTTGCGGCCATATTCTCTCCCGGCTGTCGAATCGTGCGCGGCCGTGTGGGCAATTTGGCGAATGGTTAATGGCGCTTCAATGCTGGGAGTGATTCCTCCACATGAGAATTTTATGTGGCCGAATCAATGTGATTCTCAGGTTTGTGTCAGTTTCTTCTCAAGTTCAGCGAGGCGGGCCTCGAGCTTGATGTTTTCACTGCGGGCCTTTTCAGCCATGTCTTTGACCACGTCAAAGTCTTCACGCTTTACAACATTCAAGTTGTTGAGCACGCGCTCCACCTGGGTTTGGACCAATGTGTCCACTTCCTTGCGGACATTTTGCGCCGCACCGGCAGCGCCCGTCATCAGCTTGGCGAGTTCGTCAAAAAAGCGGGAATTGGTGGCAGGCATGAAAGTGATCCTTTGATGGTGGTCTCAAGGCCCACTCCCTAATTCGTCATACCCGCGAAGGCGGGTATCCAGCTTGAGTTCCAGGCTCTGCGCCAAGTCGTTAAGCTGGGCCCCTGCCTACGCAGGGGTGACGGTTTTTGGGTATGGGCCACAAACCGTTCTCCTTAGTCAGCTAAGTAATGGCAAGGCAAGCCGCTTTCAAGTGCTTGCGAAGCAGGGGGCAAAAAGGGCATTCAGGGCCGATGCTGGCTGCCATTCCCTTTCCGCCGATTTCGCCCAACCTGATTGAGTGGGGC
>JAYTIG010000447.1:0-9692 GCA_043731995.1 Hyphomicrobiales bacterium | reverse complement strand
AAGGATGGTGGGCGACGTAGGACTCGAACCTACGACCCGGTGATTAAGAGTCACCTGCTCTACCACCTGAGCTAGTCGCCCATCCTTTGGTGGCGCTTCAAATCCGCTGAAGCGCTGGCGGTCTATAGGCAGGAATGGCGCTTACTGCAAGCGCAATTCCCACCCGAACTGGCAAATCAGGTGCCCGACATTTTCGCAACTTCGGCCGCGAAATCGTCCTGTGCCTTTTCAATACCCTCGCCCAGTTGCATGCGCACATAGCCGGTGATGGCCACCGCACCTCCAGCCTTGGTGCCGGTTTCGGCGGCAGCTTGTGTCACAGTTTTTGCACCGTCATGCACATAGGGTTGTTCCAACAAGCAGTTTTCCTTGGCATAGGTCTTGAGGCCTGAAGCCACGATCTTTTCCATCACATTGGCGGGCTTGCCGGCATTCTTTTCTTCGAGAACAGCGCTCTCGCGAGCCAGCACGTCTTTGGGGATCGCTTCAAGATTCAAGGCTACAGGATTGGTGGCGGCAATATGCATGGATAGCAGACGGCCGAATTCAGTCAGCACTTCAGCCTTGCCTTCGGATTCCAGCGCCACGATGACGCCGATCTTGCCCATTCCGGGCGCGGCCTGGTTGTGAACGTAAGAGCCGATCACGCCCTTCTTGACGGTTAGCGCAGCAGTGCGGCGCACCGTCATGTTTTCGCCGATGGTCGCAATCATCTCGGCCACATATTCTGCAACCGCATGGGGCGAGCCTGGATAATGCATGGTCTTCAGCGCTTCGCTGGAGCCATTGGCATTGATGGCGAGCTTTGAAATCTCGGCTACCATGGCTTGGAACTTTTCGTTGCGGGCCACAAAGTCGGTTTCGGAATTCACTTCGACAAGAGCGCCAGTTTTGCCTTTGACACAAACGCCAACGAGGCCTTCGGCAGCCACGCGGGTGGATTTTTTGGCCGCCTTGGCCAATCCCTTGGCGCGTAGCCAATCGACTGCAGCTTCCATTTCACCATTGGTGGCAACCAAAGCGGCCTTGCAATCCATCATGCCCACGCCGGTTTTCTCGCGCAGGTCTCTCACCAGTGCAGCTGTGATGTCAGCCATGTCCTATTTCCTTTTTGATCACTTAGCCGTCACCCCCGCGAAGGCAGGGGTCCAGCTAACAACAAACACTTATGTCTGAATTTGAGCTGGATCCCCGCTTTCGCGGGGATGACGGTTTAAGTTGGTTTTGTATCTTCGCTACTAAGCAGCCGGAATGGCCTCGACGGGCGGGGCTTCGGCAGCGCCTACGTCAACACCCGTGTGGTGCTGCGAACGCTCAATGCCTTCAAGCACGGCTTTGGATACGAGGTCGCAATAGAGCGCCACGGCGCGGGCCGCGTCGTCGTTGCCGGGGATCGGGTAGGTCACGCCAACCGGATCGGAATTGGTGTCAATGATGGCCACGACAGGAATACCCAAGCGGTTGGCTTCTTTAATGGCGATCTGTTCCTTGTTGGTGTCGATCACAAATAACAGATCAGGCGTGCCGCCCATGTCCTTGATGCCGCCCAAAGCCTTTTCAAATTTCAGCTTGTCGCGCGTCATCTTCAGAACTTCACGCTTCTTGAAACCTGCACCCTGCTTCTCGAGCACTTCATCGATCTTACGGAGCTGCTTGATCGAGTTGGAGATGGTCTTCCAGTTGGTGAGCATGCCGCCGAGCCAGCGGGCATTCACATAGTATTGGGCGGAACGCTTGGCGCTTTCGGCGATCTGCTCAGCGGCCGAGCGCTTGGTACCCACGAACAGCACCCGACCACCCTTGGCCACGGTGTCAGAAATTACTTCCAATGATTGATGGAGCATTGGCACAGTCTGCGACAGATCCAGAATATGGATGCCGTTGCGCGTGCCATAAATGTAAGATTGCATTTTTGGGTTCCAGCGATGGGTCTGGTGCCCGAAGTGAACGCCAGCTTCCAAGAGCTGGCGCATTGTGAAATTCACAGCCATTTTAGTTCCTTTTCCGGTTAATCCTCTGCGAGTGGCGTGACCGGGAAATCCGGCACCGGAAGGACGGTCTCTATGTTGGGGCTTTTAACCCTTGAGACAATCCAAACACCCGCATGTGGTTTTGAACGGCTGGGCCTTAGCATTGCGGTGCAGCAATGGCAAGAGCCTATAGTTTCCGGGCCAAAGTCAGCCCATCGCCAATGGGAACCATGGCCAGGGCCACGCGGGGGTCGGCATGGATTTTGGCGTTGAAGCGGCGCAGGGATTCAGTGTCGGCATCCTTTTTGGCGGGATTAGCCACGTCTCCGCCCCAAAGCACATTGTCGATCATCATCAACCCGCCCTGCCGCAAAAGCTTGATGCCGCCTTCATAATAGAGGTCATAGGATATCTTATCAGCGTCAATGAACATCAGATCGAATGTACCTGCTCTCCCGCCGGCCAGCAGATCATCAATTACCGCCTTGCCTCCAGTAAGCTTGAGATCGATGTGGCCCTCAACACCCGCCTTTTTCCAATAACGGCGAGCCATGGCAGTAAAGCTTTCACTCACATCAGCGCAAGTGAGTTGGGCCTCTGGGGCCGCCAATGCCATCGCGAGGCTGGAATAGCCGGTGAAAGTTCCAATTTCGAGAATTTGCCGGGCCCCGATCAACGCCGCCAACATCCCCATGAACGCGCCCTGCTCTGCGGCAATTTGCATTCCGGCATCGGCATCCATTTTTGCTGTCTCGGCACGCAGCTCTCCCAATATGGCTGGCTCGCGGTAGGCGACAGTACGATAATATTGGAACACTTTCGCGGTGAGGTTGAGCGTTTTGGTTGCCATTTCAGATCAATACCACGCTCTCTTGTTCGTTCGGATCGGTTCGCGCTATCAAGGCCTTGGCCGGCTTGTCGCTGGGGTTATACGGTTGGTGCGGCATGCCAGCGGGAATGTAGACATAGTCGCCCTGCTCCACCCGTGAGGTGAATTCCAGGTTGGGGCCATGATGAAATTCTGAAACGCCTTCCAGCATGTAGATCGCGGTTTCATGGTTTTCGTGATAGTGCGGTTTGGCCTTGGCGCCGGGCGGCATCACCACAATGTGCAAGCAAATGCCAGCACTGCCTGCCGACTGAGCGGAAACGCCAGCAAAATAATCCAGCCCCTGTTTGCCATGAAAGCCTTCTCCGCCTTTGATCACTTGGCATTGCTTCATGTCATCTCTCCTCGTTGCTGGGGCCAGTCTGCCATGCAACCGCGAGCCTTGCCAGCGGCTAACACATGAATTCAAATTTCTCTCATCGCCATTCGCAAATCACGAGGCGGGATTGGCGGCTCCTGTGCGCATGAAGCGGGCGTAAAGCCAACTTACGCCCACAAGGCTGAGGCCAATGCCCATGACTGAAGCAATCTGCCAGAGCCCACCAAGTTTCCACAGGTCGTAGCCAAAGGTCTTGAGCAAAGCCAACATCATCACCGCCACGCCGCCATAGCGCAGCGCCGTCCGGTTCCACTGCAACCCGGCAACAAAGAAGGCTACCGCAAGCGCCATCCAGCAGAAAGATATTGCATAGGATTCCGCGTCAGATGCGAATTCAATATCCAGCGCAGCGCCTTCAAACAGGCGCTTCAGCGCAAAAGTGACATAGGCCAGCAAACTCAGCAGAGCCAGTGCACCAATTCCGATACGCAGTTTTTCAAGCCCCAGCGCTGCCAACTTCTGCGCCAGCAAGCCAAGCAAGATGCAAGGCACGAGATAGGCAAGGATCAGGCTGTTCAGGATTGCACCACCTTCGAGTGGGGTGTGATCCACCAAGGGATTGAAAGTGAGGAGGCAGCCCAACAGCAGCCCAACTGCAGAAAGGCCCAAGAGTGCACGCGCTCCCCACGTCGAAACGAGGGACGAATAGAGCGTTTGACGATAAGACAACCCATAGGCCGCACCGAGCCAGGCGCACACGTGGGCGCCCATCTCCAGAAGTGTCAAGTGATCAAACCCGTCACTGCTCGCAATAAAAGCGCGAATTTCCAACGAAGCCAGCGTGATGACCAAGCCCAGGCTCAAGCCTTCCAAGGCGATGCGGTAACGGCGGTACTTGTCATTGGCAAGAATGCGGCTTGCCCACCAGAAGCCAAGTGCGGGCAGTCCATAGCCATAAAGCGGCCAATGTTGCCCCCAGGGCAAAGGCTCACTGTTCGCAAAACCGCTGTGGCGTACGAATAGTCTCAGTTCAGCCAACGTTGCCAGAAGGCCCGCCAAAAGCCCTATATGACGCGTGGCAAAAATGCGCGACGAGAGAGCATAGGCCACGGCCAGGCCTGCAATCAGCAGCGTGAGCCAAATGTCATGGGTCAATCTGTCAAAAGCAAAAATCGCCAAAAGAGCTGCACCTGCAAGCAGAAGCGCCGGGGCAAGTTCATCACCTTTCTTGAATGAAGCGAGGATAATTTGGGCGGCAGCAGCCGCGAAGGCCAGCAATGCCCAGTTTGAGGCAAGCAGATAATCTGGCGCCAGCGCAAACATACCGAAAAGGAAAGTGACAGGTGCGGCCGCAGCCAGCGAGGCCCAAATTACATCTGGCGATTTGCGCAAAAAGCCAGCAGCGCCGAGCAGGCCAAAGCCGATCATTGCAGACAGAGACCAAGCGGCAAATGCTGCTTCGCCTGACAATTGCGTGGAAAAATCATTCACGTCCCAACCCATGATGACCAACCAACTCAGGCCTGCTGCCAGAGGGGCCGCAAAGCTGTTTCCGTGTCGTTGCCAACCGAAGGTGGCCACACCTGCCACACCGATTGCAAAAAACAACATCGCTGCCTGACTGTGCAGGGATTCGAATACTTGAGCGGAAAGTACTGCCATGGCCAAGCCACTTCCCATCAGCGCAAAGCGCAAACCGCGCGACATCGTCTTGACGTTCAACAGGCTGCCTGCCTCTGCTGAAAAGACCGATCTTCCTTCCAGGGAAAATGCCGCCGCTGCCGCCATGGCAAAACAGAACAGCCCGACGACAGGCACATCGCCAATGTGGAACGCGCCGCCCAGCACCCAGATCCAGGCCCAACTTGCAGCGCCGAAAAGTGAGAGATAGCCAAGCCAGTCCCAAGCCCTTTTCCTCAGCACGGCAAAGCAGGCCGCAAGAACCACCACGAGGTAGATAAACAGCCCCAAGGCTTGCGGGTCATGCGAAACAACCAGGGCGGGCGTGAGGTAAGAGCCGAACAAGCCCACCGCTGCAATCAGAGGCCCCCGCAAACTCGATAGCGCCAAGGCGGCAATGGCTATTAAGCCAAGTCCCACAAAGGCAGTGGTGGGGCCCAGCAGGCCATAAAGGACGTGGGCTGCATAAACTGAGCCAAAGGCTGTAACGATGCCGCCTGATGCAAGCCCGGCCGGGATATAGGTTCCGGCGGCGGTTTTGGTGCGGCGCAGATATTCACCCGCGCCCACAAGGGCAGCACCCAAAATGAGGCCCAAGGCGATACGCAGTATCGGTGGCACAAGTTGATGTTCGGCGGCATAGCGCACAAAGAGCAGGCCACCCAAGGCAACGGCTGCAGCACCAATCCACACGAACCAGCGTGACGCCAACTGCCCTTCAAAATTTCCGGCGCGTGCCGGCTTTCGATTAGCAGCAGCGGATATGACACGGACAGAAGATTCCGCTACAGGGGCGACCTGCGTCGTTCCTGTCACCGGCTGTTGATGCGGTTGGCCTTCAACATTTGGGCCGTGCCCGATAGTCTGCTCGACAGGTGGTTCCGCTGCCGTAGATGCAGGCACCCCGCCTGAGGCTGTTTCGGATTTGCGCCTTTTGATGAGGGCAACCACCACCTCGTCCAGTTTGGTGACACGTTCGCGCAGCGTCTTCAACTGCCAACCGAGGCCTGAAATCTTGCTCAGCGCGATGACGGCCAACACAAGGCCTAACACCCACAGGCCCAGACCAAAAAATACCAGTGTAAAAATCCAGTTGTCTTCCATGGGGCGATTCTCCGGCAAAACAGACTAGTGGCATTTCTGGTCTCTACAAAGAGCCGGGCTAATCAGGGGCTGCTTGTAGCTTTGGCGCGCCGCATCTAAATGATGCACATGCCTTCCCGCGAAACTCTCAAACTCAACCTTTGGCGTGCCGAGCCTGTCGTCCTTGCTGTGAGTGAGGAGCCGCAGGCTTATCCCATGGCGCTCAAAGTGATGGAGGCCCATGTGGCGGCGATTGCCGCAGGGCAAGAACCAGAACGTCTCTGGCTTTTGCAGCACCCTGCCCTTTACACCGCTGGCACAAGCGCCAAGGTTGCTGATCTTGTAGAACCCAACCGTTTCCCGGTTTTTGAAACTGGGCGTGGCGGGCAATATACTTATCATGGGCCTGGCCAGCGCGTGGCCTATGTCATGCTCAACCTCGCCAGGCGCGGAGGCGATGTGCGCGCCTTTGTAGCGGCTTTGGAGAATTGGCTGATTGCCACGCTAGTTGAACTGGGCGTGACGGGTGAGAGGCGCGAAGACCGGGTGGGCATATGGGTGCGCCACGACGGCGGCGAAAGCAAGATTGCCGCCATCGGCATCAGGGTTCGCCGTGGTATCACCTTTCACGGTGTGAGCTTGAATGTGAACCCTGATCTTTCGCATTTTGACGGCATCGTGCCTTGCGGAGTGACAGAGCATGGCGTGACCAGCCTGGCAGCGCTGGGCGTTACTGCGACAATGGCCGAGGTTGATGCTGCCCTGATCCGGAATTTTGAACTGGTCTTTGGCCCGGTGATCGCCTGGTGATGGATGCGCTCACTCTCTTTGGCCTTTTTGCCGTTTCACTGATGCTTGCCACCTATGCGCTGGAGGCACGCAGCCATTGGTTCGTGCTGGGCTTTGCGGGCGCGTGCGTGCTGGGTTCAATGTATGGCTTTCTGCAAGGGGCATGGCCCTTCGGCGTGGTGGAGGCGATCTGGGCGCTAGTTGCACTGCGGCGTTGGTGGTTTGCCCCACGGCCATAAACGGGCTAAAGCCCGCTCTATGAACAAGCATGTGCCGAAAGTGGGTCTCGTCCAATTGGGCTGCCCAAAGAACCTGGTTGATAGTGAACGCATCCTCACGCAACTGCGTGCCGAGGGCTACAAGATTGCGCCGGGCTATGATGACGCTGATGTGGTGATCGTCAATACCTGCGGATTTCTCGATAGCGCCAAGGCTGAAAGCCTGGCGGCCATCGGCGAGGCGATGCAAGAAAATGGCCGGGTGATCGTTACCGGCTGTTATGGCGTGGAAAAAGATATCATCACCTCAGCCCATCCCGGTGTTCTCGCCGTGACGGGCCCACATCAATATGAGCAAGTTGTTTCGGCAGTTCATGCTGCCCTGCCGCCATTGCATGATCCAAAAATGGATCTGGTGCCGCCACAGGGCCTGCATCTCACGCCGCGTCACTATTCCTATTTGAAGATTTCCGAAGGCTGCAACAATCGCTGCACCTTCTGCATCATCCCGGCGATCCGTGGTGATCTCGTCTCGCGCCCCATGGCGGCCGTGCTTTACGAGGCAGAGCGGCTGGTGAAGGCCGGGGTGAAAGAGTTGCTTGTGATCTCACAAGACACATCGGCTTACGGTGTTGATATCAAATATGCCGAGAGCAAATTCAAGGGCCGTGAGGTGCGCGCCAAGTTCTTTGACATGTGCAAAGAGCTGGGTGATCTGGGGGCTTGGGTGAGGTTGCACTACGTATATCCCTATCCGCATGTGGATGATGTGATCCCATTAATGGCGGAAGGAAAGATCCTCCCTTATCTCGATATTCCCTTCCAGCATGCCTCGCCGCAAGTTCTGAAGAACATGCGCCGCCCGGCCAATCAGGAAAAGGTGTTGGAGCGCCTGGCCAAGTGGCGCGGCATCTGCCCTGATATTGCCGTGCGTTCGACATTCATTGTGGGCTTTCCCGGTGAGACGGATGCGGACTTCGAATATCTGCTGCAATGGATGAAAGAAGCGCGGCTGGAGCGCGTAGGTTGCTTCAAGTATGAGCCAGTGGCTGGAGCCAAATCGAATGACATGGGCTTGCCGCAGGTGCCTGACGAAGTGAAGTCCGAGCGCTATGCCCGCTTCATGGAGACGCAGCAGGTGATTTCAGAGGAAATCCTGGCTTCACGCGTGGGCCGTGAGATTGATGTTCTGGTCGATAAGATCGATGACGAAAACGGCGAGGCCGTGGCGCGTTCACAATGGGACGCGCCTGAGATTGATGGCAACGTTTTCATCCCCGGCCGCACAGATTTAAAAGTGGGCGATATGGTCCGTGTGCGGATCACCGAGGCCGAGGAATATGATTTGGTGGGCGAGCGCGTTTAGCTATTGCGTCACAAGAGCAGCTGCATCCACGGGATGAGAGAAATAGAGAATCTCGTTGCCTGCAAATGCACTCTTGTGATCGGCAAAGCCCTTTTTCACAGTGGTGACACGGAAATTGTCCAGCCCAGCTTGCGTGATATCAGGGCCTTCCTGGGCCAACTGCGTGATTGACTTGGTTCCAGGGCGCACAATTGCAATATGTCCAGGCTTGTCGTCCTTGTGATTATGGTAGGTCGCCAAGACAAGTTGACCTTGATTTGCGGTATCCTGTGCAGCTTTCATGTCGGGCAGTTGCACCCAGCCCTGCGCTCGCCCGTCAGTCAGCAGCCATTCATATTGGGCATTGGCCAAAAGCTTCTGGCCATGTTCCGGCGGGCGCAAGAGATAGATGCCTAGCTGCTTGGCGGCCGAAGCAACAAACGCGCTGCAATGAGTGTGCTTTCCTTCAACGCTCACGGGCTTGCCGTCAGGATCGCCACTTTCCCATTCGATATGCACCCCCGCAGGCCAATGCTTTTCCACATCCATAGCGTCAATGATTTGGAACAACTTGGCCGCGTTGCCAGAAATCACGACATCGGCCCGCGCCGCAACAGCGCCTAGCACAACGAAAGCGGAAAACATCAACAACTGGCGGCGGTTCATTTCAATTGCTCCGAAAAGGTATCTGTTGCCTGGTGAAATGCCATTCCAAGCCTGAATGGCAGATGAACTATCGATGTAATTCCATAAAACGACAGGTCGCGTCAAACTAGGCGCTGCAATAGGAGCGGCTGGGTTGATCCGTCACTTTTGTGCAGGTGCAGGCCCCACATCCAGGAATGGCACGGTTGAGCCGGGAATCATGGAGGTGGGCAGTTGCCCATTCCATTTCTCCGCCCGCGTCAAATCCACAAGCAGCGGATTGTTGGCCAAAGCCGCAGCCCGGGCCTTGATTGCCTCTGCGGTGGCTTCGCCTTCGATCTTGGTCTTGTAGGCGCTGGCGTCTGCCTCGGCCTTCACACTGTCGGCGCGGCCCTTGGCCTGGGTGACTGCAATGTCGGCCTTGATTTTTTCCTGCTGCAGGTTTTGTTCCTGCTTCTGCACTTCCACTTGTGCTGTCATTCGTGCTTCCACCGCCTGCTCATAGGCCTGGGAGAAATTGATATTCTCCACTTGAACACTGTCGATGATAACTGGACCATCCGTCACCTTGGAAATGGCTTCGGACACATCCTTGTTGAACTTGGCGCGGTTTTGAATAACAGACACTGCATCATACTGGCCAAAAACAGTCTTAATTTCCTGTGGCGCCTTGCGCGCAATGATGCGGTCGGCCAAGGACTCAAGCGAGCCATAATTCGTATAGGCCGCGCCCACTTCGCTTTCGGGTATGTGG
>JAYTIG010000446.1:0-1317 GCA_043731995.1 Hyphomicrobiales bacterium | reverse complement strand
GCCCTTCTCGGTGCCGCAGTGATCGCCTTTGGCATTTACTTGTTCAATGGCCCTCAAGGCAAGGTGAAGATTGCGCCCGTGCCGGAGGCAGAGGTCTCCATGGCCACTTTTGTGAAACATCCGGCACCCAAAGATATTCCGCCGATCACTTTCGTGGATGCCAGTGGTGCTGAGAAGGATTTTAGCGTGCTGAAAGGCAAAGTCACGCTGCTGAACCTCTGGGCCACCTGGTGCGCACCTTGCCGCAAGGAAATGCCCGAGCTTTCCAAGCTGCAGAAGGAGCTTGGCGGAGCTGATTTCCAGGTGGTGGAACTTTCGGAGGATTTGAAGGGCTATGAGCCTTCGGCCAAATACCTGAAAGAGGTGGGGGCCGATAACTTAACGCTCTATGCTGATGACAAGGCCAAGGCGCTGGATGCGCTGGCGGCCCCCGGCCTGCCGGTGACACTGCTGCTTAACCGCGAGGCCCAGGAAATCGGCCGCCTTATTGGGCCCGCTCCATGGGCAGGCGATGAGGCCAAGGTGATCATAAAGGCGGCGATTGACGCGAAGTGAGTTGTTTTCCTTTAATAGGAAAATAACGCTTGACAGCGTACGGTGAACCTGCCATATGCACCCATACTCCAGCACTGCGCCAAGTTCTGCTGTTGCCGGCAACAAGTCTTGCAAGCCCAAGAAGACGACGTTGCGGCGGGTTTGAACTGGTTTCTGCGGAAGGTGTTTAAGAGAGAAGTCATCGAGATTGGGAAGCGATCTTTTCAGAAAACTGGCACTGTCATTGCCCGAGGTTGAGGAAAAGGCTCATTTCGGCAAGGCGGATTTTCGTGTGCGGAATAAGATTTTTGCAGGCTTCTCGGCCAAGGGAATGGGTTATGTGAAGTTGAAGCCGGAAGAACAGGAAATTCTGTGTGCAGCAGAGCCGGGCATCATCACCGCGCATCCCGGCTTCTGGGGCAGACAGGGATCGACCATTGTGGATCAAACCAAAGCCGATGCCACATTAATGAAAAGCGTACTCACTATGGCTTGGAAAAATATTGCACCGAAGACTTTGGTGAAAAAACTCACTTCACCGGGATGAAAATCTCGACTTCTTCCTTGCCCGCATTGAAGGCCTCGCCATAAACCTCAAACTGCGGGCCATGGGCCACTTCGAGTTTGGAGGCGGGCAGCCAGGTGTTGAAAATCTTCATCCAGGTTTCGGAGATTTTTTCAGCTGGCCCTTCATGGAGGAACACGGCCACCTTGCGCTTGGGGATTTGCAGCGTGTGCAAATAGCCCGGCACCTGGCCTGCGTCCTTCACTTCCACCGCGCAC
>JAYTIG010000445.1:0-1318 GCA_043731995.1 Hyphomicrobiales bacterium | reverse complement strand
TATTGGCGCCGACCGCACGGATTTCGTAGCCCAGCTTGGTGCGCCACAGCAGATACCAAACAGCCCAGGCCACACCGAGTGCCACAAACACGCCGGGGTTCAAGGGCGAGGCTGGAAGTTTCATGCCGACCACGCGGCCGATCTCGCGCGCATTCATGATATAGGCATCGTCAATGGCGCGGCTCTCCACCGCCATCTTGCCCACCGGGCGGAATACCATGTTGATCATGTAAACCATCACGCTGGAGGTGATGTAATTCAACATGATGGTGGTGATCACGATGTGGCTGCCGCGCTTGGCTTGCAAATAGCCGGGGAACCAGCCCCACAACGCGCCGACGGCAAAACTCGCCACAAGGCAGATGAGCAGGGTGACGGGCTGAGAGATCCAAAACGGCAGGATGGAGGCCAGAGCCCCGCCGATGATCAGGCCCGGTGCAGCAGCACCAAGGCCGCCGATATAGGCCTGGCCTTCACCGCCAATGTTGAACAGGCCAGCATGAAAGGCCATGGCCACACACAAGCCAGTGAAGATGAAATTCGTGGCGTAATAGATGATGTTGAACCAGCCTGAGAGTGAACCCAACGGCGTGCTGAGCAAAATCCAGATGGCCTGAAACGGGTTCTCGCCAATGATCAGAACCACCAGCCCCGCAACAATGAAGGCAATGGTGAGGTTGATCAGCGGAATCAGGCCAACATCCACCCAAGTGGGCAATTCACCGCGCGAGGTCATGTACGGTTCTCCGCAGTGATCTTCCCTGTCCCCTTGCAGGCCCGAAATTCATCCTTCTCCCCTTGCGGAAGAAGGTGGCATTCACGCAGTGAATGACGGATGAGGGGTCGCTCCGAAGCCGAACCTGTGGAGCGACCCCTCACCCACCATCGCGTGCTGCGATAGTCCCCCCTCTCCCGCAAGGGGAGAGGGATGATCTGTTGAGCGGGTTTCTCGTGCACGCGCATCACGCAGCCTCCTTCGCCACACCGGCCATCAGCAAGCCGCAATCCCGCTCACTCACCTCTGGCGACACTTCGCCCATCACCCGGCCTGAGAACATCACGAGGATACGGTCTGACAGCGAGCGGATTTCATCCAGCTCCACCGACACCAGCAAGATCGCCTTGCCCTCGTCGCGCAAACGAATGAGGCTGCGGTGAATGAATTCAATGGCACCAATGTCAACGCCGCGTGTGGGTTGGCCCACGATGAGCAGATCAGGGTTTGAGCCGATCTCGCGCGCCAGAATGATCTTCTGCTGGTTGCCACCGGAGAATTTGCCGCTCTTGAGAAAGGGATCGGGGGGCCGCACATCAAACT
>JAYTIG010000444.1:0-3762 GCA_043731995.1 Hyphomicrobiales bacterium | reverse complement strand
CAGGCTTCCTGCATGTAGACTCAGGCCACGTGCGCCACTGGGGCCCTTATATCTCGCCATCGCAAATGGCGCAGATTTTCCACGACGGCAAAAAATACATTGGCCGCCACTTGACGGGCGGCGGAAGCTTTGCCACCGATACTGAAGTGGCCTCAGCCAACACAGGCGGCAAGCAAGCTCCGGCTGGCTTCATCAGCAAGCTCTTGGGCCTCGGCAAGAAGCCCGTGGCTGATGATTCAGCGCCCGATCCATCACAAGTGGCTGCCGCTTCGCCCACTGATAACGGCGGCATTTACAGCGATTCTGGCCAGCAGGATTTGGCTGATCTGAGCGACGATGCTGCTGCAACACCGATGAAGCCCGCCGCCAAGCTGCGTTCCGCCACCAATGTAAACGATGCCCAAATGGCCTCGTTGGGTGATCTCGCCCAAGACGCCGCCACCACACCCAGGGCCAAGGCACCAACGCCCCTGGCCGTGGCTGACAATTCCGACAATTCAACCATTGACGATGCGACTGAACCACAGGTTAAGCAGGGCCGCGTGATTCCGCGTCCGCGCCTGAAGCCAGTGGACATCATGCTCTTGGCCGCCGCCAACATTAAGGCAGAGCCAAAGATGATCCGCATCAATGCAGCTTCTGCGCCGCCGCCTAATCAGAGTGGCAAAGACATGCCTTCGCCAGTGGCCGATAGCCTGGGCACACTCATGGAAGCTGCTGCCGCAGAGGATGTGCCAACAGCCACCAAAGGCAATGGCAGCCTCGCCTCTGAAGTGCGCAATGGCACCGCGAAATCCGTTCCGGTCATCAAGCCGATGATCGCATCAGCCGCAGGCAGCGAAATTAATTGGTGGCCGCAGATGTTCCTGCAAGTCGATGCCGTCATCCGCCGTGATGGCAAGCCGCCATTGATTGGCAGCCAGGATCAAGACAGCCTGCCCATGGCCGCCAACATTGGCGGTGGCGGCTCCAGCGCCTTTGCCGCCGATGTGGATCAGCAACAGATAGCCACGGGCAAGGAAGACCTCGCCTCCAATGACAGCGGCAAGGGCGATCTCGATCCGCCAGGCGCAGGCGTCATCGCTCAGCAATAGAGCCGCAGGGCAGATCAACAGTCAGCCCGACTTATTCCCGGGCTGAGCTCTACACTGCATCAGATTTGAATTTTCTTGACCCATGATGTTCATGCCATATGCGCTGATGACCATGTGGTACTGCGCTGGCTCGAGGTCAAATCCTAAAAATGGTAGTTCACACCGAGACGGCCAACAAACTGATTGATATTCGACCGATACGAGTAGTTTTCATCTTCAGAGGTGCTCGTCCCGGCCTGCAAGTCTGTGACTGAGGAAATATATAGCCCTTCTACCTTCACGCTCCAGTTCTTGGCGATCCTGTATTCAAGCCCAGCACCAGCGGCCCAGCCAAGCGCAAAAACAGCCTGGCCATAGGTGTCATTATCTCCGCCGTCTTCAAAATTGCCCTTCACGTGCAGGGCTGCAAGGCCGCCTGTCACATAACCCAGCATGTTGTCAGAAATCAAATAACCAGCACGCAACCTAACTGTTCCGAATGCATCCAGTGTTGTCGTTACGGTGTGGCCGTCTTCGGGGACAAAACCACCATAGTAATAGCCCATCGCATTTGCAGCACTCAGGTTGGCAGTCTGAATATCTGTTTCAACGCCAAGCATGCCTCTGCCAATTTGCCAATTATAGCCAGCTTCCACGCCCCCGGTGAAGGAGCCGGCCTGCTGATGAGGAACGACCAAGCAGTCATCATCCAGCGATGTCATGACCGCGCAGCCCGGCCCGCTGTCGCCAGCATAATAGCCAAAGCCCGAATTATCGACTGTTGCGCTGTCGTAGCCCGCAATTCCGCCCAAATAGAATCCAGACCATTCCTTGCCGCCCTCGGCAACGTCACCGGCAAAAGCACTTGGTGCTGCGAAATGGTAGTTCACGCCGATACGGCCAACGAACTGATTGATATTCGACCGATACGAGTAGGCGCCTTCTTCAGAAGAGTTCGTCCCGGCCTGCAAGTCTGTGAGTGAGGAAATATATAGCCCTTCTGCCTTCACACTCCAGTTCTTGGCCATCCTGTATTCAAGCCCAGCACCAGCGGCCCAGCCAAGAACAAAAACAGGCTGACCAAATGTGTCATTCTCGCCATTGTCGTCAAAATTACCTTTCACATGCAGCGCAGCCAGACCGCCTGTCACATAACCCAACATTCTATCAGAAATCAGATAGCCAGCTCGGAGCCTGACGGTGCTGAACGCATCCAGTGTTGTCGTTACAGTGTGGCCAGGATCTATTGCAAACCCTGGATCGTAGTAACCCAAAGCGCTCGCTGTATTCACGTTTACGGTTTGAACGTCGGCTTCAACGCCAAGCAAACCTTTGCCCATTTGCCAATTATAGCCAGCTTCCAAGCCCCCGATGAAGGAGCCGACCTGATGATGAGGAACGACCAAGCAGTCATCATACAGCGACGTCATGGCCGCGCAGCCCGGCCCGCTGTAGCCAGCATAATAGCCAAAGCCCGAATTATCGACTGTTGCGAGGTCATAGCCCGCAATTCCACCCAAATAGAATCCAGACCATTCCTTGCTGCCCTCGGCAACGTCACCGGCAAAAGTATTTGGTGCCACGAACAAAAAAGCGGCACTTGCAGCCACTGCTTTGACCATTTTGCTAATCATAAAGCCCCCCTGTAGCAATGGCGGGAGGGACAACCATGCTGAGTATGGATAACTAATCCTCAACTTATGGTATAGTCTTAGGGATTGACTGATTCCTAGGCAGTTTCTGGCATGCAAATCATTCTGCAATCATTGCGAGGGCCAAGCCAAAGCCCCTCCGACCACGAAAATTGCATCAATGACTTGTTTCATGTTGTCCTCTCTCTGATCGATACCCCAACGATGGAGGAACGGCGGAGTCGAAACGAGCGAACCGGAATTTCAATTTCCAGTCCGCTCCTTTCATCACATCGGATTAGAAGTTCAGGTGTGGTGCGTGATTGTTGTCCTGAACCAAGAACGGATCAGATTTCAAAACCTTGACAATCGGTTGCGCACCAGGGCGCTTTTCGGTCTGGTCAATTGAGATGCTGCTGCCGCCGCCTTGAATGCCAAAAGTCACAATCTTCTTGCCAACGAGATTGGTGCCGTCAACGCAGGTATTGACGTTGTGGGCGCAATCCGTGACTGCGCTGTTGGTATTGGCCTGTGCAGCCATCGGGGTGAGAGCGGCAAAAGCAAGGGCTGCCAGCCCAAGAGAGATCTTGGTCATGTTGGACTCCATTTATTTTTTTTTCATCAGCGGCGCTTCATTGCGTCGCCTGTGTTTGCAAATGGGCAACGCAATCATCTGCTACAATTGATGTTACAGTATAACTGTCATGCCGTGCACCGATGACTCAGTGACAATCTCGGTACAATGCAATTGAGCGCCTTTCATCTGCGAAAAATTTGTGCAGCTGCCGAGGGCAGCGCACTGGCGGAACATTGAGCCTTGCGTGCTGCACCAAAATTACTCGGCGGCAGCACGCAAAGACTCAAAGCGCCATTCTTAGACAACGTCAGAATGGAACCATCGAGCCATTCGAACCTTCACCAGCAGGAATGCGCGCGGCATGAAAGACCTGCACATTCTTGTTTCCTGCGGCAGGAGAGTCATTGGTATCGGAAATCGATGCGCCACCACCATTGGTTCCGTAGGTCACAATCTTCTTGCCTACAAGGTTCGTACCGTC
>JAYTIG010000443.1:0-9752 GCA_043731995.1 Hyphomicrobiales bacterium | reverse complement strand
CCAGTTCAAAAATCTGATCGAGTGATGGGCCCGCAGCCTCAAGCAAACGGCCGAGAGCATCTCTTTCGCGCGCCAGAGAAACATCATCAATCCGTTCGGGCACAGTGTCGCGCTCCGGGGAAAGGCTGTGCAAATTGCTGGAGCGTGTCCATGAGGCCACAACAGGTGAGCGCGCCGCAGCGCCGCTGCCAACGGCCTGCTTCACCTCATCGGCATGATATTGCTTTTCAGCACCAGCACTCATGGCTTTCAACCCTATGCGCGATATTTGGCCGTTTCGTCAAAGGTGATGCGGAACTAAGCACTTTTTCTGGTTGGCTCAAAGTGCGATGTCCTGTCGCGCATCAAGCGGCCGTCGGCCCAGCCAGCATCATCTGGTGCGCCTCGCGGAAGGAAATCAGCTTTTTGCTGCCCTCGTCCCAGAGCGAAAGGTTGGCACATTTCAGGCTTTGCCAAAGGGTGATGCGGCCCATGTTTTTCAATTCCGGATAGTCCTTCAACACTTGCGGCAAGCGGTAAAAGGGAATGCGGCTGGAAAGATGGTGGAGGTGGTGAATGCCGATGTTGCCCGTCAGCCACATCAATGGTTTGGGCAGGTCATAGAACGAGCTGCCAAGCAAGGCAGCTTCCTCATGCGTCCACTCCGGCGGCTTTGACCAATGGGTTTCATCGAACTGGTGCTGCACATAGAACAGCCAAACGCCGGCTGCCGCACCGAGGACCACCACAGGCAAATGCACCATCAGAAAGGCCGGAATGCCAATCACATACATCATCACCAAAGCGGCAACCAGAATGCCCGCATTGGTGCCAAACACACTGAGCCAGGCCGCACGGCCATTTTGGAAAGTATCGAGCGGGAAGCGCTGCGCGATGAGGAAAATATAAATGGGCCCCAAGCCGAACAGCACCAGCGGATGGCGGTATAGCCGGTATTTGAAGCGGCCCCAAAGCGAAAGCGCCGTGTATTCCGCCAGCGTCAGCGTGTTGATATCGCCAATGCCGCGCCGGTCAAGATTGCCGGAGCCCATGTGATGCTGGGCATGGGCATGCTTCCAGTAGTCATAGGGCGTGAGCGTGAGGAAGCTGAGAGAACGGCCCACCCAGTCATTGGCCTGCTTGGAGCTGAAAAGCGCCAAATGCCCGCAATCATGCTGCAGCATGAACAGCCGCACCAGAAAAGCCGCTGTGGGAATGGAAAGCGCCAGTGAGGCCCAGGCGCTGTAGCGATAGAGAAGCCAACTGGCCACCCATAAGGCGAGGAACGGTGCAGCAGTAACCAGAATTTCAAACACCGCGCGACCATTGCTGGCTTCACGGTAAGGCGCCAGTTTCTTGGCCCAGGACTTGGCTGCTTTCACTTCATTCTCCCACGGTGACGCAACTTATAGAGGATTCTGGGCCGAAGTGAGGAAAATGTGTGTGGGCCTCCGGCCGCGCGCTCGGCCGGAGATTATTTGATTACCAATGCCGCCAGCGGCGCAATGGATGGTTGGGGAAGCAATGATTGCCATGCGGGCCTGAGTGCCAGCCCATCGGGCAGGTGAAGCGTGGGCGGCAGTGCCCATAAGGCCCACGGGTGAAGCCGGGGCCACAGCCAAGGGCAGCATTTTCAATCATCAAATTCTGCCCGCCAACGACGGGCAAGCCGAGGAAGGCCTGTGCACTGGCGGCCAAGCCAAGGCCTGCCGTCATCACGGCAGCGGTAATCAGGGTGCGTAGCTTCATGGAATTCTCCTCCTGAGACAATTACACATGCGCATGCCTGGGCCCGGGTTCGGACTTTTGCGTGAGCAACACTAAGACGCCAAAGGAATGGATTTCCCGTCGACCATACCTGAGGCTGCATTTGTTGTCGTTTTTGGCAGACAACTGACGGATTCCTAATCTCACTTGTCAATGAAGGCGAGGTTGGCTATGTTCTCGCCGTCGAGTTTCCCCGGTTGGCGCGTTAGCTTTGCACTTTTAGATTTTTCGACAAAGCGCCATTGCTTCTCCCTTCCAAAATTCGATGTCCGGACTCATGCGCTCTGCAATGGGCCGGATGAACTTGATTTGTAGAAGGATGAGATATGCAAAAAGGCACCGTTAAGTGGTTCAACACGCAAAAAGGCTATGGCTTCATTCAGCCCGAAGCAGGCGGCCCAGATGTGTTCGTGCACATCAGCGCAGTTGAACGCGCTGGCTTGCGCGGCCTCAATGAAGGCCAGAAGGTCAGCTACGAAATCGTCGCTGACAAGCGCACGGGCAAGTCTTCAGCCGATCAGCTACAGGCGATGTAAGCACCAAGCTGGCGCTGTCTGCCGCTTTTCACCGGGGTGCGGGCGGCGGGATTTTGAAATGCCAAAGCCGCGTCTTTCACGTGAAGTGAAAGGCGCGGTTTTTTGTGTTGGGGCGGCCGTGAGAGCATCGGTGCTTTCTTTATAGCCATGATGTTCAGGCCATTTCCGAAAGAGGTGACGGCTGAACCGCCAGATTTTGCAACCTAGAACAATCGCTGGTCAGTTGATTGCCTTCGCCTGCAAAGATAATCAGGCGCAACCATGGTCTTTGGCCACAGCATGGTTCCGCCAGACGGCGTGTGTGAGGCGGCCTTAACCTTGGAGAATGCAATGAAATTCCTGACGTCCGCCATTCTTGCCTGCACCGCACTCGCTGCAACGGCCATGGCCGGAGGCACCTCCGCGCCGGGCAGCATGTCTGCGCAAGGTGGCTGGGAAGGTTTCTATGCCGGCGCCTTTGCAGGCTACGGCTTTGGCAATTTCAATGACTATGTGTACGACGGCTACTACGGCAACACGGTATCGGGCGCGTCCTTCGGTGGCCGCCTTGGCTATAACATTCACGTTGCCAACAACCTCTTGCTGGGCGTTGAGGCTGAAGGCCTTATCGCCAATGAAAGCGGCGCCAACCCTAACTGGTCTGTGACTTACCACATCAACAATGAAATCACTGGCCTCGCACGCGTCGGCTTTGACATGGGCAGCTTCATGCCCTTCGCGGCCGCAGGCGTGACGCAAGCCTCCGTGTCGCAGGACACTGGAACTGTATTCTCGGCATCGCGCACCGGTTTTGCGCTGGGTGCTGGCATCGAGGCAAAACTTTCAGACAGGCTGGCAGGCCGCATCGAATACCGCTGGGCCGACTATGGGATTATCCCCGAAGATAAAGACTGGTATTCCCTGCATGTGACCGACAGCAGCATTCGCGCCGGTCTTAGCTATTACCTGAACTGAACCCTTCTGCGGCGCGCATCGGCCCAGTGCTTTCACCAATCTGCCACGCGGTCTCCACCAAGGAACTGCGCGCTCTTGGCCGTATATTCAAACAGCTCGATGCGCTCGCCCGCAGGCCCTTTTGTCCAGGCCTGCCAAGTGTCATCGACCCCATATTTCTTGTCGGTGATTTCCACGCCCTTGGCACGGATATGGGCGATGGCTGCGTCGATGGATGTCACTTCCAGACAGAAGTGATTGATGGCCCCCAGCGATGGAAATGGCGCGTCGGCATGGCTGAAGATTTCAATCCAGGTGCGCGCACCGGCCTCAATGTAAAGCCCGATCTTTTTGCCGCCCTTTGAAAACTCAAACGCCTTCTTGAGGCCGAGCACATCACAATAGAAATGCTCAGAGGCCGCAAGGTCATGCGTCATCATGCAAGTATGGGCGATTTGTTTTACGAAAGTCATTCTGGCAATAATCCCTTCAGTGATTTCACGCGTTCTTCGGTGATGTAGGCGCGGCAATTGCCGATGAGCGGCCCTTCACCACTGCCGCCATGCATGGGAAGGCCCGCTTCCCGGCACACAGCATCACGGTAGGCCAGCCAGGCGCGCTGTGCGGCCCTGGCGGTATTGGCATATTCATGAGCGCCCGGTTTGTCGCTATCCTTGTCATTCTGCGCAGCCCAATCCTTCACCTTGCGCCAGACTTCATTCAACGCCTTATCGGCTTTTGCAAACGCGAGATCAGCGCATTGGTTTTCAGAAGCCGTATCTGGCGGGTTGTTGCAATCAAGGTTTTCTGCCGGCCACGCTGCTGGTGACAAAGCCACCAGCACCAGGGCGGGCAATAACGCAAGCAAAGCTTTCATTCGCTGGCTCCGGTTTGCAGTTGTTTGATGCGTTGTTGGGTGAGGCGCGCCTGGCAGCCGTAAAGCAACATCGGCTCTCCCGATCCGCCGTGCATTTCCATGGCCTGCCATGCGCATTCCGCATCCCGGAAAACCAGCCAGGCGCGCTGCGAAGCCAACAGGGCATCAACATATTCGGTTTTGCCTGTGCCTTCATCATTGCCTTGCGCGTCAGCCTTCAGCTTGGGCCAAATCTGGTTCAGCGCCTTGTCCGCCTTTTCAAAATCCTGTGCTGCACATTGTGTCATGCTGCTCTGGTCTTGCGGATCCTTGCAGTTCAACGCCTCGTCGGCATGGGCTGGCATGACCAAAAGCAAAATTGCCACCAGGGCGGCGGATGCTCGCATCCGCTCGCCCGCACGCTTTGGATATTTGCTTTGTCGCATCTTTTCGCTCACAAGTGGGTCCACTTGTTCGCTCGATGCTCTAGCCATCTCATCGTGCCTCTCCACCATTTGCCAAGGCCTGCAACCTTGCCATAGACTGCCGCGAAAGCAAATCAGGGCGAGCCATGTCCAATCCCAGTTATTACGCACCACAAGGCGGCTTGCCGCCGCAATCACAACTGCTCACTGGCAGGGCGGTTTTCACCGCGGCCTATGCTGTCATCGCCAAGGGCGTGATGATGGATATCGTGACGAGTTTGCTTCCCGGATGGGAGAAGACACGGGCGTGGATCATCGCGCGGCCTCTCTCCGGCTTTGCTGAAACCTTCTCGCAATACATCATGGAAGTTTCGCCCGGCGGCGGTTCGGTGCGGCCAGAGCCGGATGAAGCGGCGCAAAGCGTTCTCTTTGTGGTGGAAGGTTCTGGCATTCTGCATCTGGGCGGCAAGGATCACATTCTGGTGCCCGGCTCTTATGTCTATCTGCCTGCAGGTGAGACGTGGCGCTTCCACAATTCGGGGGCGGAGCCTGTGCGCTTCCATTGGATACGCAAGGCCTGGGAGCATGCCCATGGTATCAGCAAGCCAGAGGCTTTCGTCACCCACGAAAGCAAGGCCGAAGTGGTGGTGATGCCCGATACCGATGGCGCATGGAGCACCACGCGCTTTGTACAACCCACCGATTTGCGCCACGACTGCCACGTGAACATCGTGAATTTTGAGCCCGGCGGCGTGATCCCTTTTGCCGAGACCCATGTGATGGAGCACGGGCTTTATGTGCTGGAGGGCAAAGCGGTTTACCGTCTCAATAATGATTGGGTGGAAGTCGAAGCTGGCGATTTCATGTGGCTGCGCGCCTTCTGCCCGCAGGCATGTTACGCTGGCGGGCCGGGCCGCTTCCGTTACCTGCTCTACAAGGATGTGAACCGCCACGCGCGGCTGCGCTTCAGATGAAAATTGAAAAACTCACCCGCGCGGCTTTTGCACCCTTCGGCGATGTGATCGAAACCAGCGGCGCCACCCGCTTCACCATCAATCAGGGTTTTGCCACCCGCTTTGACGATTTGTGCAAGGTGGATGTGGTTGAAGGCGGCGCGGTGAAGGTTTCGCTGTTCGAAGCCAAGCCCCGCCCTGCTCCCATCAAGATTGACCTGATGGAACGGCACCCGCTCGGTTCGCAGGCTTTCTACCCCCTGCAGAATGAAGATTGGCTGGTCTTGGTCTGCGCCGATCCACGCGACGAAACCTCATTCCGCTGCTTCCGCGCCAATGGGCGGCAAGGCGTGAACTATGCCCGCAATGTCTGGCACTTTCCGTTGCTGGTTTTCGCCGACTCGCGATTCATCGTTGTGGACCGCAAGGGGCCGGGCAATAATCTGGAAGAAACGGTTCTTGCAACCATAATTGAAATCGAAATTTAGTTCGCACCAATTGATTGCGTTTAAACGACAAAAAGCCTTGGTTTTATTTAATGGTTAACCAAATCTTAATGGAATCGATAGAATCAGTTGCCGCAGAGCGCTCCCGGGTTTGACCACCCACTTCGGGGGTATTGGGACGGGCACATGACCAAAACTTTTATGCAGACCGCACTCTTCGCAGGCATGTTGGGATTGATTTCACCAAGCGCACAAGCAGGCAGCAATACCGCAACACCAGATTGGACAGGATTTTATATCGGAGCCAGCCTGGGTGCCGCTGCCGCCAACACGATAGCCACGCCGGCTGTTGCCATGCCGACTGGCGAAACTTTGATTGGGAACAGTCAAACGGGCAGCGCATTCACTGTGGGTGCCAAAGCCGGCTTTGATAAACAAATCGGTTCATTCGTCATAGGTGCCTTTGGCGAAGTGGATTATCTGCACATTGCAACCCGAGGCATATTCGCCGAGGGCGGAGACAACAGCACTTGGGGCACGCAAGTTGGGGATCTCCTTGGCAGCGCGCGCGTAAGGATCGGTGCAACATCCGAAAATGTCATGATCTATGGTTCAGGAGGATTGGCCGTTGCCCATTCCGGCGTTTCAGGATGGTTTTATGAAACTCTCTTGGATGGTGCTGGGCCCATGGATTTTCCCAACAATCGATTGGGCCTTGTCATCGGTGGCGGCATCGAATACCGCCTGAACCAAACAATTTCGGTCAATCTGGACTACAGCCATTATCTCTTCAGTGCCTCCAACAGCGTTCAGGAATTCTCCGACGAAAACGAGGGGCCTACCATGGGCGGCACCAACCGCACTGGCATTGATGTCATGAAAGTGGGATTGAACTATCGCTTCTGACCGAAGCACTAGTTCGACAGCCTCTCTACCAGACCAATAAACTTGGCCACATGCTCCTGCGGCGTGGCGAAGGACAGCACCAGCCGCGCGCAAACTTCATCTTGGTTCAATTCATCCAGCGGCCATTCGTAAAATTGCGCGCCTTCCTTTTGCAGCGCATCGAACAGGCGACGCGGCATGATGGGGAAAACTTCATTGGCTTCCACCGGAGCCGCAAACCGCACGCCATTCACAGCTGTGAGGGCCACTGCAACCTCTGCCGCAAGCGTGTTGGCCCGGCCCGCATTCTCCAGCCACAAGCCATCTTTCAAATAAGCCAGCATCTGCGCAGAGAGAAAGCGCCCTTTCGAAAGCAGCTGCCCCGCCCGCTTACGCCGATAGAGAAAATCCGCTGCCAGCGCTTCATCAAAGAACACCACGCACTCCAAAATCATCGCGCCGTTCTTGGTGCCGCCGAAGGAGAGCACATCGACGCCCGCCTTCCACGTCATCTCAGCGGGCGTGCAGCCCAGCCAAACCAATGCATTGGCAAAACGCGCACCATCCATATGCACTTTCATGCCCGCCTTGCGCGCGGCCGCACTCAGCGCCGCGATTTCGTCACGCGTGTAAACCGTTCCCAACTCCGTGGCTTGTGACAGCGACAGCGCAGAAGGCTTGGCGCCATGCTCGCCGTGAACAAGCTGCGCCAGCTTGGTTTCAATGGCGGCAGGCGTGATCTTGTTGCCAGCACCTGAAACCGTGAGCAATTTGGCCCCGCCAGTAAACATCTCCGGACAGTTACATTCATCGGTGCAGATATGCGCACCCTCATGCGCAATGATGCCGCCATAGGCAGGGCATAGGGCCGAAAGCGCCAGACTGTTGGCACCCGTGCCATTCATTACGAAAAACGCCTTCACCGGCTTTTCGAAGACTTTCGACAGTGCCGCCTCGGCCTCTTTCGCCCCATCGTCATGGCAATAGGACACATCAGTAAGCCGCGCATTGGCCGCCACCATGGCCTCCATGATGCGGGGGTGAACGCCGTAAACATTGTCGGAATTGAAATTCATGAGAGGCTCCTGAGGCGCCTGCTCTACACAATCGACACGCAGCATTCAACAACACGGCATCAGTTGAAGTGCGAAGGGCTACTCAGGCAGTGTGACCGGCACGCGGATGTAATGCACGCCATTCTTGTCGGCAGGTGGCAGTTTGCCAGCGCGCATGTTCACCTGGATCGAGGGCAGAAGCAGCGTCGGCGCGGAAAGCGTCTTGTCACGCGTGGTGCGCATGGCCACAAAATCCGCCTCACTCACTCCGTCATGCACATGCACATTGCCGGCGCGCTCAGCTGCAACAGTGGTTTCCCACACGAAATTCTTGCGGCCATCCTTGGGCAGATAGTCGTGGCACATGAATAGCCGCGTCTGCGGGGGCAGGGCCAAAAGGCGCTTGATGGAACGGTAAAGCTGCGCCGCATCGCCACCCGGAAAATCGGCCCGGGCCGTGCCATAATCCGGCATGAACAGCGTGTCGCCCACAAACACCGTATCGCCGATCTTGAAAGACACGCACGCCGGTGTGTGGCCCGGTGTGGCCATCACTTCAATCTCCAGCCTGCCCAGCTTCAAGCGTTCGCCATCCTTCACCAACTGGTCAAACTCCGCGCCTTCGCCTGAAACATCTTGTGCATTGAACACGGGGCGGAAAATGGCCTGCACTTCACGAATGCGCTCGCCAATCACCACGGCGGCACCGGTTTTCAGCTTGATATAGGGCGCGCCGGAAAGATGGTCGGCGTGCACATGGGTTTCGAGCACCAGTTCCACCTTGGCGCCAAGTTCAACCGCCTTGGCCAAAACCCGCGCGGCCGATTCCATTGCGGCCTTGCCGGAGGCATGGTCATAATCAAGCACCGGATCAATCACTGCGGCAGACTTTGTTTCCGGGTCCACCACCAGATACGTTACCGTATTCGTGTGCCCGTCGAAAAAGGAATGGATGATGGCCTGCGGCATGTTGGTCTCCATTTCAGAGTTGACATTATATTAGATACACCTAATATTAGCAATATCTAATGTGATGGAAACATGCTGGCGCGGAACCCCAAAGTTCAACTTGAAGGCTTGGCAGGCAAGGCCGGCGAGGTTGCGGCCTTGCTGAAGGAACTGGCCAATGAAAAGCGCCTGTTGATCCTCTGCGCAATGCTGGCGCAGGGCGAATCCACGGTGGCCAGCCTGGCGCAAGCCGCCAACCTGGGGCAATCGGCACTGTCCCAACACCTTGCGCGCTTGCGCGACAAGGGGCTGGTTTCCTTCCGCCGCGAAGGGGCGACACTTTTTTACAGCGTGGCGGATGCGAAAATCACCCAGGTGCTGAAAACCCTCAAAACCCACTATTGTTAGGAGCTATGAATGGCACTTAAACCCATTGGCGCCATTGCGGCCAAAGGCCTGCAGCACGAAGGCGCAGTCCTCATCGACATTCGCGAGCCATCTGAATTTGCCGCGCAGTCCATCCCCGGCTCA
The DNA here is from genome assembly GCA_043731995.1 of Hyphomicrobiales bacterium. Classification (GTDB taxonomy): domain Bacteria; phylum Pseudomonadota; class Alphaproteobacteria; order Rhizobiales; family Aestuariivirgaceae; genus Aestuariivirga. The sequence continues at coordinate 438 of JAYTIG010000443.1, read as the reverse complement.
CGCAATGTGCCGCTGTCGACGCTGGCCAATGCCAAATTGGATGTGCAGGGCGCCAAAGTCATTTTCCTTTGCCGAAGCGGTGCCCGCACGTCAGCCAATGACGTGGCCCTGTCGCGTCTCGGCGGCCCCGGCGCACAAGTGCTGCAAGGTGGCTTGATGGCTTGGACCTCTGTTGGCTTGCCCACCGAATCCAACGCGCCCGCGCGCAAAGGCTTCTTTGGGATGTTTGGTTAAGGCAGCACGCGCCCCGGATTGAGAATATTCTTCGGGTCTAACAACAACTTCAGCCCGCGCATCAGTTCGATCTCAAGCGGTGACTTGATCTTGAGCATGTCCGTGGCTTTGAGCCGCCCGATGCCATGTTCAGCACTGATCGAGCCACCACGCTTCAGCACCTCGGCAAAAACCACCTCATTCATCGCGGGCCAGCCTGCGAGA
>JAYTIG010000442.1:0-3769 GCA_043731995.1 Hyphomicrobiales bacterium | reverse complement strand
CGATGTCCACGGCTCCAGCGGCCATGGCACAGGATGATTCACCCCTCTTTGGCAGCGAGGGTTCAGGCGTAATCCGAATTTCGATGACTGACAAAAAGGCTGACCAGCATGTTCAGGCCAGCCTGGCTGAAGACTTAACTTGTGCCAGCCAAGGTTGCCCACACATGCAGAAAACTGCTATGCGTGGCGCCGACACTGGCACGCAACCATAATCCTGCCACTTCTGTGGGGTTTCAAGGCTGGGTTCCAATGGGGGATAAAAGATGACGAAACTACTAAAGCCGGCCTTCTTGCTGGCTGCTACCCTGGCGCTGAATGCTTGCGCCAGCATGAATGTGTTCAAAGACTCCAATAGCGATCAAGCCGTCATGGCCCCGCCGCCACAAACGGTGCCTTCAACGCCTGGGGTCTATACTGCCGCCGATATCAAGTCCCTTTTGACCGGCAAGAGCTGGCGCTGGAAGGGCCCGAAGAACGCTGGCGTCACGCTCTATGCCTCAGACGGCACCTCGCTGGTGGAAGTGACTGGCAAGGGCACCACCCAGGGCAAATGGCTGGCCAAGGACGGCCAGCTTTGCGAGAGCTTCTCGCCAGCACCCTTCCTGCCACAAGGCGTGCCCATGACTTGCCAACCCTTCACCGGCACAGCCGGCAATTACATGGTTGGCCAGGCGACATTCAACATCGCCTCCTGATCGAGCCCCAATCCTTCAATAACGCCAGAATTGCGGGCCTGAGCCCGCTATTTCACAGTCTTGCCACAGTGTGATCACGCTGACGCCGGAACAAACGGGCATGAATCGTCCTTTAAGAACAGGTGCAGCCGGATTGAACCGGCGCGCGCTTCTGAGGGTCGGGTCATGTCACAGCAAATTTCACGCAGAAGGCTTTTGGCGAGCGGCTTAGGCTTGGCCTTTGGTGCCACTGCGGCGCGCGCTGAACACCCCTTTTATGGCGGTACTGACTTCACCCGTGATCCAGCGTTGATTCCGCCGAAAGAAGCCGTTCAGGACTTTCCCATCCAATCTTATGAGCAAAACCTGCCGCGCGAATTCCAGCGCCAGCAAGTGACCATCGGCGTCAACAATCCACAAGGCGTGATCGTGGTCGATCCGGAAAACCGCCACCTCTATTTCATGTTGGGTGGCGATCAGGCGATCCGCTACGGCGTAGGCGTGGGCCGCGAAGGCTTTGCCTGGTCGGGCAATGCCGTCATTGGCATGAAGCGCAAATGGCCACGCTGGCTGCCGCCGGAAAGCATGGTGGAACGTGATCCACATGCCCAGAAATGGGCCAATGGCATGCCTGGCGGGCCCGAGAACCCCTTGGGTGCCCGCGCCCTCTATCTCTTTGCCAATGGCTATGACACGCTTTACCGCATCCACGGCACCAATGAGCCAAGCTCCATCGGCAAGGCCATGTCATCAGGTTGCATCCGCATGTTGAATGAAGACGCGGTGGATCTATTTGAGCGGGTCCATGTTGGAAGCCCGGTCAAGGTTTTGGCCGCGCAGAACCACACCGCCGCAAACTGACCAGAGCGGCGGATGTTCGCATCCGCTCGCCCCTACGCTCTGGATGTTTGATTTGCGGCATCTTTTCGCTCACAAGTGAAGGTTTGCTCGCTCGATGTCTATATGTTCATGAATGCTGATCTTGCCGCCTCTGGCGCGTTGTGGCACACCGCCGTTCAATGAATCTCTGTCACCCCAACAAAGCGCTGCTGCTGGCTTGCCTCGGTCTGGCCCTTGCGGCCTGCACTTCCGACCCCAAGGGCGTTCGCATCATCAATGGTGGAACTTCCGCAATCCCTTCCAAACAGGCTGCGGCAATCCGTGATTTGTCAGCAACTGAAATTGGCCCCGCCGTTATCGGCAAGACATTTCAATATACCCGCACAGGCGCCTCCGGCTTTGTGACCTATAATGCCGATGGCACCCTCACCGTGCAGGATGACAAGAAGGGCACATCCACCGGCAAGTGGACGGCCAGTGGTCCGCAATATTGCGAAAGTTATGGGCCAGCACTGCCCATGGAATGCGGCACTTTCAAATTTACGGGCGATGCCTATTTTGCCGCCAATTCACATCTCGTCGAAATGAAAATTTAGGGAAGTTTCCTTTTCATTGCCACTCGGTCGTCAATCCCGCGCAGGCGGGAATCTGCGTTTTCGAGCCAAAAAAGAGATGCCCGCTTTCGCGGGCATGACGCTGTTTGTGGGAACAACTTGAAATGCTGTTATCAAGCGTGCGGCAACTGGCCCTTTGGTGTGAGGTGATCCACGACCTGCGGCAAAACTTGGCTGAGTTGCGCCAGGATTTGATCTGGCGTCATGCCCGTGGAGGCGGAAATCTTGTTCACCAGATCAGGGCCCAAGGCCTGCGAAAGCTGCGCACCACTGATCGGCAGATTGGCACCTGTGCCAACCCAGCTGTTGGCAGCGGCGCCTGCACCATTGGCCTGCATATGGCTCACCAAACCGCCAAGCGCACCTGTCAGACCACCCGGAATCTGCACAGCCGCAGGCGTGGCCGAAGCACCACCGCCCGAAAGGCCTTTCACGAAATCCGAGATCTTGTCGCGGTTCTGATAACCAGCAACGGCCACGAGGCCCAAAAGTGCGCCCAGCGAAGGCAGGTTTGAATTGCTTGCCATGTTGTAATCCTTTCTAAGTTAGTCGCTAATCATATGGCGGGCAGTGCTGCAATTTCAAGAAGCAAAACTTGCGGCTCAGCAGAATGCAGTGTTATCTTGAACACGGCCAATGCGGCCCAAACCGGAGGAACCTTCTTTTATGGGTATCATCAGCACAATCATTTTCGGTGCCATCATCGGCATCCTCGCCAAGTTTCTCATGCCGGGCAAGAACGAACCCCAGGGCTTTATTCTGACAGCCATCCTCGGCATTGTCGGTATGTATGTCGGTGGCTTGTTGCCTATCGGCGGTGATGCAGGCTTGATGTGGTGGATCAAGTCGGTTGTCGGCGCGCTGATCTTGCTCCTTGTTTATCACTTGGTGGTGAACAGGCAGAACGCTTGATCTAGAAATTCATTCAATGAGAGGCCGGGTCATTTTGCCCGGCCTTTTCTATTTGAGATACGGGTTGTTGCGGCGCTCATGGCCAATCTGGCTTGCGTTGCCATGGCCCGGCAAAAACTGCACATCATCGCCCAACGGCAAAACCTTTTCGTGGATCGAACGCAACAACTGCTCGTGATTGCCGCCCGGAATATCGGTGCGTCCGATCGAATTCTGAAACAGCACATCGCCCATCAAGGCAAATTTGTTGGCTTCATTGAAGAACACGATGTGGCCGGGCGAATGCCCAGGCGCTTCAACAATGCGAAAGCTGAGGCCACCCACCTGCACTTCATCGCCATCCTTCAACCACTGATCGGGCGTGACAGTTTTTGCCCCTTCCATGTTGAACATGGCGGCGCGGTTGGGAATATTGTCGAGGACGGGCTTGTCGGCAATGGCCGGGCCGATCACTTTCACTTTCAATTTGGCGGCCAGATCAGCCGCACCGCCAGCATGGTCAATATGGCCATGGGTCAGCAGGATCTTCTCGATCTTGGCCCCCGACTGGCGGATGGCGTTCTCAATGCGTTCGAGATCACCGCCGGGGTCGACAACAGCCCCTTGCTTTGTCTCATCATCATACACGATGGAGCAATTCTGCTGGAAGGGCGTGACGGGGCAAATGAGGATTTTGAGCGTGGCCATGGCGCTTAGATAGTGGCGTCGGGCGCCAAGGTCAAATCCGAG
>JAYTIG010000441.1:0-3769 GCA_043731995.1 Hyphomicrobiales bacterium | reverse complement strand
TGCCCCGGTTCCATCGAATTTTCGCAAGATGCCAATGATGCCCTGCCCGGCTGTGACGCGGCCATTGTGGTTTGCGAAGCAGACGAAAAAAAAGGCCCAGCCCTGCAACTCATTCTCAAGCAGCTCGAAGCCTTGCGCTTGCCGCATCTCATTTTCATCAACAAGGTGGACAAGTCCAACTCGCGCCCACATGAGGCACTCACCTGGCTGCAACCCGCCAGTACCTTGCCCTTGGTGATGCGCGAGTTGCCGATTGTAAAAAATGGCATTGTCACTGGCTATGTCGATCTCGCGCTGGAACGCGCCTTTGTTTACCGCGAACATGCGGCGGCAGAGGCTGTCGACATTCCTGCCGACCTCGGGCCGGAGGAGAAGGAAGCCCATTTTGCCTTGCTTGAGCGGCTTGCCGACCATGATGATGAAATGATGGAGCAGTTGCTCTCTGACCGGGAGCCCGCGCGCGAGCGCGTGATGCAAGACCTGGCAAAAGAATCTGCCGATGGGCTGATCACGCCGGTGTTCTTTGGTTCTGCGGAACATGGTAACGGCGTTGGCCGGCTGCTCAAGGCCTTGCGCCATGAAGTTCCTGATATGGTACAAACGGCTTCGCGCCTTGGGTTGAAGGCCGGTGCGGCAGCAACCGCGTTGGTGCTGAAGACTTTGCATACTGACCGCGGGGGCAAACTTTCCGTCGCGCGGGTGTTCAATGGTGAAATTGCAGATGGTGCATCGGTTTATGGTGGCAACGGGCCGGAAGCGAGGGTTGCCGGCGTATTCTCACTGCTTGGCCAACAGCAGATCAAACAACCCAAAGCCGTGGCCGGAGATACTGTGGGGCTTGGGCGCCTCGAAGGCATAGCAACGGGCGAAACGATCGCAACAGCCAAGGGCCGCACGCCGCAACTCGTTTCACACCACAAAATTGCTGGCGTCTTCGGCAAGTCAATCTCGGTGCAGGACCGGAAGGATGAAGTGAAGCTCACGCAGGGCCTTGCCAAATTGATCGAGGAAGATCCAGCGCTGACGTTGCACCATTCCGAGGCGACACATGAACTGGTGCTTTGGGGCCAAGGCGAAATCCATCTCAAGGTGGCGCTGGCAAGGCTGAAATACAAGTTTGGCCTGGATGCCACAGCCAACCCGCGCAAGATTGCCTACAAGGAAACCATCCGCAGGCCGATGCAAATCCGTGGGCGGCACAAAAAGCAATCCGGCGGCCATGGGCAATATGGCGATGTGATTGTGGAGATCAAACCACAGGCGCGTGGCGAGGGTTTTCTGTTTTCAGATAGCGTGGTCGGTGGTTCGGTGCCGAAGCAATATATCCCCGCCGTTGAAAGTGGCATCCGTGAATGGCTGTTGCGCGGGCCGCTCGGCTTTGAGGTGGTGGATTTCGCGGTGAACCTTTCCGATGGCTCGTATCATGATGTCGATAGCTCCGAGATGGCCTTCAAGATGGCGGCGCGCACGGCCATGGTTGAAGCCATGCCGCAATGCCAGCCGCTGTTGCTGGAGCCCATCGTGGCGGTTGAAATCCACGCGCCCAGCGAACACACCGCGCGCATGAACCAGATTGTCACTGGACACCGGGGGCAACTTCTCGGCTTTGATGGCCGAGAGGGCTGGCCGGGCTGGGACACGGTGAAAGCCCATATGCCCGAGTCTGAGATCGCTTTATTGATTGTGGAACTGCGTTCGGCCACTGCGGGCGTTGGCACTTTCACCTTCGCCTTTGATCACATGGCAGAGCTGACGGGACGTGCGGCCGAACAGGTGGTGAGCGCGCAAAATACGAGAGCATAGCGCCTGGAAACTTGGTGACGCAAACCATCGCCGTTCCCGGCAAGGCGCCTCGTTAGCCAATTTTTAGTAAATATTTCAGTTGCGAGGGCCCCATACTTTCAATTAGTTAGACGAAGCGCCAGCCGGGCGAAAGCTGCGGGCAGCATTTTTCGGCGAGAATTGGGTTCCAGGCGACATGGTCACGTTGAGAGAAATCGCAAAGGCGGTCGGCGTATCCAGCGGCACGGTTTCGCGCGTTCTCAATTTTGATGCCACGCTTTCAGTTACGGCTGAAACGCGCCGCGCCATCATCGAGAAGGCCGAATCCCTGAATTATGAAACGCCGCGCAACCGTAGCCGCAAAGCGGAACGCAAAATCGGAAAGATTGCCCTCGTTCACTTCCTCAGCCCGGACCAGGAACTGAGCGATCCCTACTACGTGGCCCTGCGCCTTGGCGTCGAACGCCGTTGCCACAGCCATGGCATCGAAAGCACGAAACTCTACAACACAAATGCTTCGCTTGATCCATCAGTTGTGCGCAATGCCTCTGGCGTGATTGTCGTCGGCGCTTATGACGAAGCCGGCCTGGAGTGGCTGGTGCGTCATTGCCGCCACCTTGTGTTTGCCGATTTCAGCCCCGCATCTGATGAATTTGACAGTGTGCAAAATGACTTTGCACTGGCCACACTGAAGCTGCTGAACGCTTTGGCTGCGATGGACTATCAGCGCATTGCTTTTCTCGGCTGGCCGGCCACCAGAGGTGGCGGAGCCTTCACCGAAGTGCGCTGCCGCACCTATATCGAATGGGCCAAGCAGCGCGGGCAATTTGATCCGGATCTGTGCCTGACTGACCGGAACACCGAAGAAAGCGGCTATCACCTGGCGCGCAAACTGATGAGCGGGGCGAAGCGTCCGGACGTCATCGTCACCGCCAATGACAATGTGGCCGTTGGCGCTTATCGCGCCCTGCATGAACTTGGGCTGAAAATTGGTGAAGACGTTGCCATTGCCAGCTTCAACGACATTTCCGTTGCCCAGTTCCTGCATCCGCCGCTTTCCACCGTGCGCCTGCCGGCCGAAGAAATTGGTGAGGTGGCGGTCGAATTGCTTTTGGAGCGTGTGGCCGGACGCAAGATCGTCAAGCGGGTTGTCCTCGGTTCGCAGATCATTTGGCGCGGCAGCACACGCAAGCCCAAGCCGCCGCTCATTTCGAAGTAAAAGTTTACTAAAACTATTGCACCCCCGCCCGTTTTCGGTCTAGGTTTCCCCCAACAGCCGGAGTGAACCAGGCTGGAACAGGGAGGAATATATGAAATTTAATGCGCTTAATCGGCGCAGCGTGCTTGGCGCTGCCCTAGCTGGATTTAGTTTTCTAAGTGCAACGGTTGCCTATGCTGGCACCACCGTAACGGTTTGGTGCTGGGACAAGGAATTCAACGGCGCCACCATGAAAGAGGCCGGCGATCGCTATGCCAAGGCCCATCCCGATGTGACATTGAATATCGTTGATTTCGCCAAGCCCGACATGGAACAGAAGCTTCAAGCTCAGCTTGCCTCTGGCACCACGGACGGCCTGCCAGACATTGTGTTGATCGAGGACTACGGCGCGCAGAAATATCTGCAATCCTTCACCAAGGCCTTTGAACCGCTCTCAGACACCAAGGCCATCGACTACAAAACTTTCGCCAACTACAAAGTGGCCCTCGCCACAGTGGGTGACAAAACCTATTCGTTGCCTTTTGATTCTGGCGTTTCCGGCATGTTCTACCGCTCGGACTATCTGGCCCAGGCCGGTTACAAGAGCGCAGACCTGCAAGACCTCACCTGGGACAAGCTCATCGAAGTTGGCAAAGCCGTTGAAGCCAAGACTGGCCATAAATTGCTTGATCTTGATCTGAGTGATCAGGGCCTGCTGCGCATCATGATGCAGTCGGCTGGCATTTGGTATTTCTCACCAGATGGCAAGGCCGCGATTGCTGGCAATCC
>JAYTIG010000440.1:0-26282 GCA_043731995.1 Hyphomicrobiales bacterium | reverse complement strand
TCATCGCATACAGGAATCGCACGTCACGCTCTACCACGTCATGTGGGACATGGTCCACGAATTTTTGCAGCATAGATCGTTATTGGAAGACTAGTGTTCTGAGTCCCGCCTTTAGGCGGCTAAATACGGAAAGGAAGAGCCGCCTAAATACCGTCCAGCCTGTCGCATGATCCACATCGGTCTGCGATCTGGCTCACGACCTTCCAGAACGTCAAGAATGGGTTTCAAACGATAGCCTCCATATAAATAGAGATAAATCTAAATTGATTCTGATGTTGTCCTGTGAATAGCTTGAATTGTGGGAATTGCTCTAACCCCATCGCATAACTTGTTGAAAACGATTGAAAGCCTGTTAGCGAAACCAGAATCCGGATAGGATTCCAAGAGCTTCCATTCACAAGTTGGAAATGCATCTTCTCAACACTCCTCACGCCATTCGCGCCTGCGACATGAAATAACTGGATATTTCGCACCTGCACAATTAAATCCAGCCAAAGTCACGCGTTTTCATCACGCTTTATCAACAGGCCATACACACTATGAAACCCTTTCATCCACTGACCATGGCCACCACCAGTGCTGCCCGCCGCCGGATGATGGAAAATGCCGGGCTCAAGGTTCACTTCCAAGCCCCGGATCTCGATGAAGATGCCCTGCGCCAGGCTAATACCAGCTTAGACGGAAAGTGCATCGCGCAAATCCTCGCCGATGCCAAGGCGTCATCCATAATTGCCCCAGACTCCATTGTAATCGGTGCCGACCAGACGCTTGAACTTCATGGCCAGCTTCTCACCAAGCCTAAAACACTGCTCCATGCCCGGCACCAGCTTCAAACCATGCGCGGCCACACCCACCATCTCCATTCCGCAGTATCATGCACCCGAAATGGCCAATTGATCTATCGACATGTTGAAACCGCAACGATGGGCATGCGCGACTTTTCAGATGAATTTCTTGAAAGCTATCTCGCTCACGCAGGCCCCACAGTTTTGCACTCGGTGGGCTGCTATTTCTATGAAGCAGGCGGCATCCAGCTCTTTGATAAGGTCGAGGGCGACTATTACACCATCCTGGGCCTGCCGCTCCTGCCGCTTCTCGCCTTTTTGCGTAATGCCGCTATGATTGCGGCATGAAAAAAGCCTGCGTCATCGGTTTTCCCATTGCCCATTCAAGATCACCTTTGATCCATAATCATTGGCTGCAGACTTATGGCCTGCAGGGCCTCTATGAACAGCGCGAAGTCAAGCCGGCTGAGTTGGCGCATTTTTTAGGAAACCTCGCAGCTGAGGGCTATGTTGGCTGCAATGTCACCATCCCACACAAAGAGGCGGCCCTGTCGATCATTTCGGCTGTGGATGACATCGTGCGCCGCACGGGGTCGCTCAACACGGTTTATTACGAAGGCGGGATATTGAAGGCCACCTCCACTGATGGAGAGGGCTTTTATCAAAATCTCCTGGCCACTGCGCCAAACGCCTCACTCGCCGGCAAAAAGGTGCTGATGATTGGGGCGGGCGGCACTTCCAAAGCCATCGCTGAACGCCTGCTGCGCGCCGATGTGGCTGAAATCAAAATCCTCAATCGCACTTTGGCCCGGGCAGAGGAGCTTTGCGCCGCTTTTGGCCCCAGGCTTCGGGCTATTGCTCCGGATCATTTCGGTGCCGAATCCAAGGATGTGGCACTCCTGGTCAACACCACATCGCAGGGTATGAAAGGCCAGGAAGGTTTGGAAGTGGATCTCTCGGACTTGCAGCCAGATACAATCGTCGCGGACATCGTTTATGTGCCGCTTCAAACTAAGCTGCTGGCGCAAGCTGGGGCTCGCGGGCTCCGGACTGTCGGTGGCCTTGGCATGCTGTTGCATCAAGCGGTGTTGGGTTTTGAAAAGTGGTTTGGCTTGCGCCCGGAAGTCACCCCTGAGCTCTATGCCCTTGTGGCCCGCGACATTGATCCGGGTTTCCGGCCATGATGGTCATTGGCCTCACCGGTTCCATTGCCATGGGAAAATCTGAAGCCGCAAAGATTCTGGCCGACTATGGCCTGCCGGTCTTTGATTCGGATGCCGAGGTCCACAAACTCTATGACAGCCAAGCAGGTGCCATTCTCATTCGCCCGTTTGTTCCAGTCGCCACCACACATGGAAGAGTCGAGCGCAACCTGGTCACAGAAGCCGTTTTGAAAGACCCTGCCTTGCTGTCGCGGCTCGAAAAGCAGGTGCATGCCGAAATTCGCACGCGCCGCGACGCCTTTATTGCACGCTCAAGAGCCGCAGGGGCCAAAGCCGTGGTGCTTGATATTCCGCTGCTGTTTGAAACCGGTTCAGAAAGGGACGTGGACAAGACAATTGTCGTTTCGTCCCAGCCCGAGATACAACGCGCCAGAGCCCTTGGCCGACCGGGGATGACGGAAGAAAGATTGGCCCTGATTCTGTCCAAGCAAATGCTTGATGCCGAAAAGCGCGCAAGAGCTGATGCCGTGACCGAGAATAATTCAACTTTGGCAGATTTGAAAAAATCCCTGCTCGATATTTTGCGGGCATGGGGCATATAGAACATATGCGCGAGATTGTTTTTGACACTGAAACCACAGGCATTGACCCTGCCCAGGGCCACCGCGTGGTGGAAATTGGCGCGGTCGAACTTTTCAACCGCATGCCAACAGGCAAAACCTATCATGTCTATCTGAACCCAGAGCGCGACATGCCGAAAGAAGCCGAAGCGGTTCACGGACTGTCTTCCGTCTTCCTGAAAGACAAACCGCTCTTTGCCATGCAAGTGGAAGCTTTTTTGGCCTTTGTGGGAGAAGCCACACTGGTAGCCCATAACGCCAGCTTCGATATGAATTTCATCAATGCCGAGCTGGGCTATTGTGAAAGGCTGGCCATCCCGCAAGACCGCGTGGTGGACACTCTCATTCTTGCCCGGCGCAGTCACCCCATGGGCCCAAACAGCCTTGATGCACTCTGCAAGCGCTATGGCATCGATAACTCCCGCCGCACCAAGCACGGCGCATTGCTGGACGCTGAGTTGCTGGCCGATGTCTATCTGGAAATGATGGGTGGCAAGCAGACCAGCTTTGGCCTTGAGGCGGCCGCCAAATCTCCGCGCGCAAATTTAAGTCTGGTGTCGGGAGCAATGGTGATCGGTGCAAGGCTTCGGCCACTCAACACCCGGCTCACTGAGGCAGAGGCCACCGCACATGAAAAGGCCATCGCCGCATTGGGCGATGGCGCTTTGTGGAAACAGTGAAATCTTGACTTAGGCTTGGCCCACGGGCTGCGTCTGCATGCGCTTTTGATACATGCCTGCAAAATCAATCGGATCAAGCATCAAAGGCGGAAAGCCGCCATTGCGCGTGGCATCCGCCAGGATGGCCCGGGCAAAGGGAAACAGCATGCGTGGGCATTCAATCAAAACGGCCGGATGCAATAGATTGGCCGGGAAGTTTTCCATGCGGAACATGCCGGCGTAAAGAATCTCGGCAGCAAAAATAACTTTGCCATCGGATGAGGCCTTGGCATCGAGATGTAGTTCGACTTCGAAATCAGCGGGCCCAAGGTTTCGGGCATTCACATTCACTGAAATGTTGATGTCCGGCTGCTTGGCTTGCTGCCCCAGCGACAAGGGCGCGTTGGGGTTTTCGAAGCTGAAGTCCTTGAGATATTGGCCAAGGATGCGCATCGAAGGCTGGCTGCCGGGCGCTGGTTCTGGCGCACTGAGCTGGACGGGCGCTGTTGCCGCGGCAACGGAAGGTCTTTTCTCTTGTCCATTGTTGGTCTTGGGTGGGGCTTTGCGTGGTGCCGTCTTCAGTGCTTTTGCCATTTTTGCCTCTTGGAATGTGGCCTGCAGCTATCATGAAGCGGCCTGAGCCGCAAGAGAACCACCGCATTGAAATCCGCGGTGTTCAATGCCAAATGAGAGCCATGGCCTTTTTCTCAGATCCGCTGAATCTCGTTCTCATGTTGATTGCCGCAGTGGCTGGCTTCAAGCTCTGGCAGGTCTTGGGCTTGCGCGTGGGTGCACAACCACTTGCGCCAGCCCCGCAGTTCCAGACACAGCCCTTGCCTACCGATCTGGAGGTCAAGGCCGCAACGCTGGCAAAACCAGTGTGGGACGGGGTGGCTGAGGAAGGCTCGCCGCTGGCCCGATCGCTTCAGGCCATCGCAGACAAGGCACCGGAATTCAACGGCGCGGAATTTCTGAAAGCCGGCATCTCAGCCCATGAACACATCATGGATGCATTTGCATCGGCCAATGCCGCAACCCTGAAACCGCTGCTGAATGAAACCACATTCAAAATCTTCGATGCAGAGATCAAGCGCAGAGCCGAGGCCGGTGAACAGCCCATATTTAAATTTGTCAGTCCGGAAAGCGGGAAACTTCTGGCTGCGCGTGTCAACAGCAATCTGGCCAGCATTGAAATTGCGTTCACTTCGCAAGTGGTCTCGGCCATTAAAGACAAAATCGGGGTTCTATTGAGCGGGGATGAAAAGCGCATCGTGACTTTGCGTGAAGTTTGGACATTTGAGCGCCTATTGAACGCGGCCGATTCGAACTGGCGGCTCGCCGACACCCGCGAAGATGTCTGAGGCCTTGCGCCAGACTGGGTTCGAGAACATCACTGGCTGGGCAGAAGATGATCACGCGGCGGCACTTGCCGCCTTTAAGCGGTCAGCGCAGGAAATCATCACTCAGGGCCATGGCTTTCTGCGTGAGGCAGCATTCGGTGGTGCGCGGCAAGATTGGTTGCCCATCTGCGAGGCTGCCTTGACGGCAACAGAGGCGCGCGGCTTTTTTGAAAACCATTGCACACCATTCCGCGTCGGTGACGGTAATAATTCGCAAAGCCTCTTTACCGGCTACTATGAGCCTGAAGCCGAAGGCCGCCTTGCGCCCGACAAGCGCTTTTGCGTGCCGATCTATCGCAAGCCGGATGATCTTCTGGCTTTCACGCCTAAACAAACCCGGGCCACAGGCCTATCCTACGGTCGCAGGCGCAGTGGCAAGCCGTCTGCCTATCCCACACGCAAGGAAATTGAAGATGGCGCGCTTTTGGGGCGCGGGTTGGAAATCTGCTATATCGAAAGCTGGGTGGATGCATTCTTCATGCATGTGCAAGGATCTGGCAGGGTTATCCTGCCCGGCGGCAAAGTGTTGCGTCTGTCCTACGCCGCCAAAAATGGCCAACCGTATACAGGCATCGGCAGCGTTTTGCTGGCCCGGGGCATTGGCACCAAAGAGACGATGTCGATGCAATTCTTGCGAAACTGGATGGCAGATAATCAGCAAGAGGCCCGCACGCTGTTGCGGCAAAATAAGTCGTTCGTTTTCTTCCGTGAGGTTCCGGTCGATGATCCTGCGCTAGGTGCCATAGGTGCAGCCAAGGTCAATCTCACGCCGTTGCGCTCATTGGCTGTTGACCGCACCCATTGGATGTTCGGCACGCCCCTGTTCATCAAGACCCATGAGCCACCTGAGGCTGGGCGGGGCGCTGTGCCATTTCAACATCTGATGATTGCGCAAGACACGGGCACGGCAATCAAGGGCCTCATTCGCGGTGATGTCTATTGGGGTTGGGGTGAGAGGGCGGCTCTGAATGCTGGCCACATGAAGTCAAAAGGGGATATGGTGGCCCTTCTGCCACATGCCGTTGCAGCAAGGCTGATGCCATGACGCGCAAGCCCTTCGAGACGCTCGATTCGCATTTGTGGGAGGAGATCAAATCCTCGGTTTCTCCTTTGCGAAAATCGAAGCGCCGCAGCACCAAGTTGCCCGTAACCGGTGTTGCCATCGTCAAGCTTGCGCTCATGAAACCAAGAACAGAACTGCCACTGCCGCGCAAAACTTCCAGCTCACCGCCTCAACTTGCGAGCTTCGAAAGGCGCACGGCACAACGCCTCGGCCGGGGCCAATTGGAACCAGAGGCCCGCATTGATCTTCATGGCCATGGGTTGGAAAATGCGCGGTTGGCACTGCTGCACTTCCTTTCGTCACGCCGCATGCAGGGAATGCGCCTGGTTTTGGTGATCACTGGCAAGGGTGCTTCACCTTTCGCGCGCCACACCTTGCATGGCCTGTCCCACTTCCACACGCCGGAACGTGAGGGAAAACTGCGCCGCGAAGTTCCGCTCTGGTTGGAAGAAGCCCAATTCCGCATTCATGTTGTGGGTCTCCAACCCGCCCATCCGCGCCACGGCGGCGGCGGGGCCTTCTATGTAAAGCTGCGTAAAAGCGGGCATGGCGACGAATGACGCCCTTTGGCGCCAAGCTGCGCGAGCTGCGCCAAGAGCGCGGCCTCACCCAAGCGCAGATGGCTCAAGCCATTGGAGTATCCAGCGCCTATCTCTCCGCCTTGGAGCATGGCAAGCGTGGTCGCCCGTCCTGGCATCTGGTGCAATCGGTTATCGCCCAACTCGGCATCATCTGGGACGACGCTGAAGAGTTGATCCGCCTGTCTCGGCTTTCTCATCCCAAGATCGTCATCGACACCAGCGGCCTTTCACCAGCCGCCACCGAACTGGCCAATGAACTGGCCCAACACATTTCAAGGCTGGATGAAAAGGCGCTCGCAGACTTGCTGGCCCGGTTGAAGACGCAAACTTCGGCTAGATAATTCATATAAAGATATCTTTATATAGCTCTTGCTGTGATCTTGCAGAAATGCTATCGGCCCGCCATTCCCGATTTTCAAGAGGTGAGCCCATGTCCAAATCCCACGACTATCACGTCGCCGATATCAAGCTGGCGGATTGGGGCCGCTTGGAGCTCGACATGGCCGAGATTGAAATGCCGGGCCTCATGGCCACCCGCGCCGAATACAAGGCCGTGCAGCCGCTGCGCGGCGCGCGCATCACGGGCTCCCTGCATATGACCATTCAAACGGCTGTGCTCATTGAAACACTGGTCGAACTGGGTGCCGAAGTGCGCTGGGCCTCCTGCAACATTTTCTCGACCCAGGATCACGCCGCCGCGGCGATCGCCGCCAAGGGCATCCCGGTCTACGCCGTGAAGGGCGAAACCTTGAAGGAATATTGGGAATACACCGCCAAGATTTTTGATTGGCCCAATGGCCAGCTCTCCAACATGATCCTCGACGATGGCGGCGACGCAACACTCTATATTTTGCTCGGCTCCAAAGCCGAGAAGGATCCATCGCTCATTGCCCATCCGACCAATGAGGAAGAAGAATGCCTCTATGCCCAGATCAAGAAGCGCATCAAGGATCAGCCAGGCTGGTTCGACAAGGTGAAGGCTTCCATCATCGGCGTGTCGGAAGAGACCACCACCGGCGTTCACCGCCTTTATGAGCTGCAAAAGAAGGGCGAATTGCCTTTCCCCGCCATTAATGTGAATGACTCGGTCACCAAGTCCAAGTTCGACAACAAATATGGCTGCCGTGAATCATTGGTGGATGCCATCCGCCGCGGCACTGACGTGATGATGGCCGGCAAGGTTGCCGTGGTTCTAGGCTATGGCGACGTGGGCAAGGGCTCAGCCTCTTCACTTAGCGGCGCTGGTGCGCGTGTGGTGGTCACGGAAGTTGACCCCATTTGCGCCTTGCAAGCCGCAATGGATGGCTATGACGTGCAAACTTTGCAGGACGTGGTGAAAACCGCAGATATTTTTGTGACGGCAACCGGCAACAAAGATGTCATCACCACCGATGACATGCGTGAAATGAAGGACATGGCCATCGTTTGCAACATTGGCCATTTCGACAATGAGATCGACGTGGCGGGCCTGCGCAACCACAAATGGACCAATGTGAAGCCGCAGGTCGACTTGGTGCAGTTCCCCAAGGGTAATCGCATTGTTTTGCTGTCTCAGGGCCGCCTGGTGAACCTTGGCAATGCAACGGGCCATCCGAGCTTTGTTATGTCGGCCTCCTTCACCAACCAGACATTGGCGCAGATTGAACTCTTCACCAATGCCAAGACCGGCAAATACAAGAATGAAGTTTATGTTCTGCCAAAGCACCTGGATGAAAAAGTGGCCATGCTGCATCTGGCCAAGCTGGGTGCCAAGCTGACCACGCTGAAAGATGCCCAGGCCACCTATATCGGCGTGGACAAAAATGGCCCGTTCAAGCCTGATTATTACCGCTACTAAGCGATTTTACAGTTTGACATGTGAAAACCTCCCCCAAACAGTTTGGGGGAGGTTTTTTCCTTGCAGGATTGGGTTCAGTTCGAAACCGCCTTGGCCTTTTCCAATGCATTGGCGAAGCGGGTTGCCAGTGCTTTGGCAGCCCCATCATAAGCTGCCTTGTCGGCCCAAGCCTCGCGCGGATCAAGGAGTTTCGACTCGACTCCAGTAAGCGCAACCGGAATTTCAAATCCAAAGTTAGGATCGACTCGCGTCTTTGACTGTTCAGCACTGCCATCAAGGATCGACTTCAACATAGCTCGCGTATCAGCAAGCTTCATGCGGTGGCCCACACCGTAGGCACCGCCCGTCCAGCCTGTATTGAGCAGATAGCAGCGAGTCCTATTGGTCTTGATTTTCTCGCGCAACAGGTCAGCGTAAACTTCTGGCCGTCGCGGAAGGAATGGGGCACCGAAGCAGGATGAGAAAGTTGCCTCTGGCTCTTTCACGCCGCGCTCGGTTCCTGCCAGTTTGGCGGTATAGCCGATCAGGAATTGCTCCATGGCCTGTTCCGGCGTCAGCTTCGCCAAAGGAGGAAGCACGCCAAAAGCATCCGCAGTCAACATCACCAGCACATCAGGATGTGCCCCCATGGCGCCCGGCACAGCATTGGCAATCTTTGCCAAAGGATAGGCAGCACGGGTATTTTCGGTGCGTGACCCATCAGCCAGATCAACTTCCCCAGTCGCGGAATTCATCCCCACATTTTCAAGCACCGTTCCGAAATCATGGGCGGCCTTGAAGATCGCGGGCTCGGCCTCGGCGTTCAGATTGATCACCTTGGCGTAGCAACCGTTTTCGATATTGAAAATGCCGTCGTTGCCCCAGCCGTGCTCATCGTCACCGATAAGGGCGCGCTCCGGGTCTGCCGAGAGCGTTGTCTTTCCGGTGCCGGACAAACCGAAGAACAGCGCCGTGCGCCCATCCTTGCCAATATTGGCCGAGCAATGCATCGGCAATACACCCTCAGCCGGAAGCAAGTGGTTCAACACGGTGAACACCGCCTTCTTCATCTCTCCAGCATAGGCAGTGCCGCCAATGAGAACCACGCCTTCAGAAAGGTTGAGCGCAATCACTGTTTCGGAGTTGGTGCCATGTCGGGCAGGATCTGCCTTGAAGCTGGGCAGGCACAAAATGGTAAGTGCGGGCTGGAATGTGCCCGACTCGTCTTCTGCCGGCTTGAGCAAGTGGCGCATGAACAACGCGCCCCAGGCCGTGCCAACAACAAGCCGCACGGGCAGGCGTTTGTCTGCACCGGGGCAGGCCACGAGGTCCTGGACAAACACATCCTTCATGCGCGCGTGGGCCAGCATGTCGGCTTTTAGAGCTTCAAAGTGGCGGGGGTTCATTGCCTTGTTGTTGTCCCACCACACCTCGCTTGGCGTGGAATCATCCAATACAATGAATTTGTCTTTAGGGCTGCGGCCGGTATGGGCACCCGTCTCGACCACAAGGGCCCCGGTTGAGGAAAGCTGGGCCTCACCCCGGGCCACTGACTTCTGAACCAGCCGCCAATTGGCTTCGTTCCACGAAACCTTGCCCAACCAGATGAGGCCAAATTGGCCGAGCTTCGAACGAATCAAGCAATCACGCGCTTCATCGGCGAGCAAAGCAGGGCCTGGCGCAATGGCATTCATGGTGTCCTCCAAAAGTGAAGGCAGCATCACCACACAAGTTGAGTGATGTAAAGATAGTTTTACATCAACAACCACTGTGTTCGAACATCATTATTTGATGTTAAACAGTCACGCCCATTCACCGCGTCTTCGCCGTCTGATCCATCAATCCAGCCGCCTTCAAATCCTGCCACAAAGCTTTGGGGATTTTTTTGGAAACCGTTTTGATATTGAACGCCACATGCTGCGCAGATGTGGCCCCTGGAATCACTGAAACAACGCTGGGGTGGCCAAGCGGGAATTGCAGCGCCGCTTCCGCCAGCTTCACCTTGTGCTTTTTACAGATGGCTTCGATCGCTGCCACGCGTTGCAGGATTGCTTTTGGTGCGGGATCGTAATTATACATGGCGCCTTTCACAGCGCCGGAGGCGAGGATGCCGGAGTTGTATACCCCGCCCAGCACGATGCCGATGCCCCGCTCTTCACACAGCGGCAGGAACGAGTTCAGGGCCTCTTGCTCCAGCAGCGTATAGCGCCCGGCAAGCAGGAACAGATCAAAATCTCCAGCCCGCGCCAAACTCTCCGCAACCTGCCATTCATTGATTCCGGCCCCAAAAGCCTTGATCACTTTCTCGTCGCGCAATTTGAGCAGCGCCTTGTAACCGCCCGCCATCAGCGTTTTAACATGCACGTCACGTGCGGCCTCGCTGCCATGGGTGAACACATCCACGTCATGCACAAACAAGATGTCAACCGAGTCCAGACCAAGCCGCTCCAGCGAGGCCTCGAAGGAGCGCATCACACCGTCATAGGAGTAGTCAAAAACCTCTTTGCGTGAAGGGCAGTCAAAAAACTTGCCAATGCCGGTACGGTCCTCCGGCGCGCAGGGTCGCAGTAACCGGCCAACCTTGGTTGAAATCAAATACTCACTACGCTTCTTGCCGCGTAAAAAGTGGTTCAACCGCGTTTCCGATAGGCCAAGCCCGTAGAGCGGGGCAGTATCGATATAGCGGTGCCCGGCCTTCCACATCGCCCCGAGAACGTCACTTACCTGGTTTTCCGTCATCGCCTTGTAGAGGTTGCCTAGCGGTGCCGCGCCGAAACCCAATTGCGTGAATGAAATCGTGGCACCCGAAGGGGCTTTGAAAAGTTTGCGCTTCATGTCTTCCCTGCTAAACTTAAGTCATACAATTCAGGTGAGAGTGATACATGACTGAGCAAACCCATCAAGCCCCCTCCATGCTGCGCCTCAATGGTGCAGACAATGTTTTGATTTCCACCCGTATTGTGGAGAAGGGCGAGGCATTTGAAGGCACACTTGCCAACGCCAAAATCATGCGCGGTCACAAGATGGCGGCCAAGGCAATCAGGCAGGGCGACGCCATCCGCAAATTTGGCCAGATCATCGGCTTTGCCAAATCAGACATCGCCGCTGGCGATTGGGTGCACGAACACAATGTGGAAATGGGCGCGCTTTCGCATGATTATGCTTTTGCCCAGGCCGCCAAAAACGAGCCGATTCTGCCAGAAAGTCAGCGCGCCACCTTCCAGGGCTATCGCCGCAAGAATGGCAAAGTGGGTACGCGCAACTATATCGGCATCATGACCTCGGTGAATTGCTCGGCCACCGTTGCCTCGCACATTGCCAAGGAAGTGGAAAAGCAGGGCTTGCTGAAGGACTTTCCCAACATCGACGGTGTCGTGGCCCTGCGGCAGGACAATGGCTGCGTGATTGACTATCGCGGCGTGATCTTCGACACGTTCAAGCGCACGGCCTGGGGCTATGCGACAAATCCCAACATGGGCGGCGTGTTGATGGTGGGCCTGGGTTGCGAGGGCTTCCAGATCCCGCGCTTCAAGGAGGCCTATAAGGTGGAGGAAAGCGACACCTTCCGTACCATGACCATCCAGGAAACCGGCGGCACGCGCAAAACCGTTGAGGCTGGCATTAAGGCCGTGATGGAAATGTTGCCCAAGGTGAATGCGGTGAAGCGCGAAACTTGTCTTGCCTCTGATCTCATCCTTGCTTTGCAATGCGGTGGCTCGGATGGCTATTCCGGTATCACGGCCAATCCAGCCCTCGGTGCGGCCGTGGATTTTCTGGTGGAGCAGGGCGCCACGGCCATCCTTTCTGAAACGCCTGAGATCTATGGAGCCGAACATCTGCTCACGCGTCGTGCCGCGACGAAAGAAGTGGGCGAAAAGCTGGTGGGCATCATCAAGTGGTGGGAAGATTACACCCGCCGCAATAACATGGAAATGAACAACAACCCCTCGCCCGGCAACAAGCTGGGTGGCCTTACCACGATATTGGAGAAATCACTTGGCGCGGCGGCAAAAGGCGGCACCACTACTTTGCGTGCAGTTTACAACTACGCCGAACCTGTAACGGCCAAAGGCTTCGTTTTCATGGATACACCGGGCTATGACCCTGTTTCCGCCACAGGCCAGGTGGCAGGCGGGGCAAATCTCATGTGTTTCACCACAGGCCGTGGCAGCGCTTATGGCAACAAGCCCTGCCCCTCCATCAAACTCGCCACCAACACGGCGATCTTCAATCAGATGGTTGAGGACATGGACATTAACTGCGGTGATGTAGTTGAGGGTGTTTCGCTGCAAGACAAAGGCCGCCAGATTTTCGATTTGATCCTCAAAACTGCATCGGGCCAGAAAACCAAATCCGAAGCCTTGGGTTACGGTGACAATGAATATGTGCCTTGGTATATCGGCGCCGTGATGTAGCCATCATTTCTCCTTCTTTTGCCTCTCAACAGCATTCATCAAAGTTCAAGACTTGATGGGTTAATTGGCCGCCATGGGGTTGTTTTCGGGAAAGAAGAAAAAAACGGGCAGGGCCAAGCGCACTGAACCCCGGCTTTTCGCCGATGATGACGATGACTTTGTTGCACCCGCCCGCCAGAAAAGGCCCAAGGCCAGGCGGTCGTGGGCGTGGCGGCTGTTCGGCTTTCTCTTTGTTGTGGGCTTCTGGGGTGCTGTTGCTGGTGCCATTGCCTTCACTTTCATCTGGTTCTCTCTCGATCAGCGTGGGCTCCTGCAAATTCCCAAGCGTGAGCCCGGCATCATGGTTCTGGCCAGTAATGGCACGGCGCTGGCCGAGGAAGGTTCATTCTTTGGTGATGCCGCCAAGATCAGCCAATTGCCGGACTATGTACCCAATGCGGTGATTGCCATTGAAGACCACCGCTTCCGCCAGCATCACGGCATTGACCCTGTGGGCCTGGCCCGTGCCATGGCCCGCAACGTGATGGCGGGCCATTTTGTGCAGGGCGGATCAACCCTCACCCAGCAGCTCGCCAAGAACTTGTTTTTGACGCAGGAGAAAACCCTCACGCGCAAAGCACAGGAAGCGGTTCTCGCAATTTGGTTGGAGTCCAAATTTACCAAGGATGAAATTCTCCAGCTCTATCTCAACCGTGTCTATTTCGGCGAAGGCGCCACCGGCATTGAGCAGGCGGCACATACCTATTTCAACAAATCGGCAGCAGCGCTTTCCATCATGGAGGCAGCGCGGCTTGCAGCCTGCCTGAAGGCACCGGCAAACTACAACCCGGTCAATCACCCTGATGAAAGCACGGTCCGTGCCAAACTGGTTCTGCAAGCCATGCTGGATCAGGGTTTCATCAGTGATGATGACGCCAGCAATGCCGCGAACCAATCTACGGAAATGGTGACAGGCGATTATCTGCCGCCCCGCCAATATGCGGTGGATTGGATTGATGCCCAATTGCCGCAACTGGTGAAGAACTATGATCAATCCATCGTGGTTGAAACCACGATTGACCCCACCGTGCAGGCCAATGCCGAAAATGCATTGCGCGCGCGCCTTCAGCAAAACGGCAAGAAGCTGGGCGTCTCTCAGGGCGCCATGGTGGTGATGGATAATTCCGGCGCTGTTCTCGCAATGGTCGGTGGCAAGTCATACGAAAAGAGCCAATACAATCGCGCGCTCAAAGCCCAGCGCCAGCCCGGCTCTGCCTTCAAGGCCTTTGTCTATCTCACGGCGATGGAACATGGCTATCATCCCTCATCAGTTGAAGTGGATGAGCCCGTGAAGATCGGCAATTGGTCACCCGAAAATTACAAGCACAAATATCTGGGCGAAGTGTCACTGGAACAGGCCTTTGCCCAATCCATCAATACAATCTCCGCCAAACTCACCATGGCGGTCACCCCAACGGCGGTGGTCGAAACTGCGCAGCGCCTTGGCATTTCATCGCCCCTGGGCCACGATGCGTCTCTGGCTTTGGGCACCTCTGAAGTGAATCCACTGGAGCTCACCGCCGCCTTCGTGCCTTTTGCCAATGGGGGCAGTGCTGTGGCGCCCTATGTGGTGAAGCGCATCACCACGCGTGATGGAAAACTGCTTTACGAGCGCAAAGGCGATGGCTTGGGCAAGGTGGTCAGCGGGCCTGTGCTGGGTGAGATGAACCAGCTTTTCCGCGCCGTGGTGCGCCAAGGCACAGGCACCAAGGCGCAATTTGGAAACTGGGATATCGGCGGCAAGACTGGCACCAGCCAGGACTACCGCGATGCATGGTTTGTGGGTTTCACGCCCTATCTCACCGCAGGCGTTTGGCTGGGCAATGATGACAACACGCCCACAAAACAGGTGACCGGTGGTTCATTGCCCGCCATGATCTGGCGCGATGTGATGGAGCCTGCGCATAAAGGCCTCAACTGGGTGCCATTGCCCGGCCAGCCTGAACAGCAGCAACAGCCTGATGCCAATGCGGTGGCCATGGGCGTGGATCAGAATGGGGAAGGCAATCAGCCCGATATAGTCGTTGCTCCGCCACCACCCGCGTCGGAAAAACCCAAGAATCTCTTCGACCTGCTCTTCGGAGGCAATAAAGCGCAACGCCAATCGCAGAATACGGGAATCTATTAAGTGGACCAGTAGGAAAAATTCAGAATCCTTTTGCTCCGTCACCCCTGCGGAGGCAGGGGTCCAGCTTTGGCTAGGTTCAGAGTTTGCGATTCAAGCTGGATCCCCGCCTTCGCGGGGATGACGAATTGGAAAAGTTCGGTTCAAGTTGGCCGATATGGCCCCGCTACAAAACCCGCAGGGCCAGCGCTCGGCTCGGAATCGTTCCCGTCTCGCCTGGCATGGAAACATAGGGCGCAGTCTCTTCCGCAATGGCCAGCTTTCCGGCCTTTATAAATTCCGCAACCCGCGCGCCAAAGCCGCCTTCCCACAAAGTATTTTTCACGGTGAGCACGATCACGCCGCCACTGCGGCAAACGCGGACCAATTCATCCAGCCCTTCGGCACCTACGTGGCCCGTGGTAAAAACACCTACTGAAATTACGCCAGCGAAATATCCATTTGCAAAAGGCAGTGGTCCGCCCAGCGCCAATTGATGAAATGCAGCGTAAACATTCTTCTGCCGCGCCACCTCGAGCATGCCCGCTGAAATATCCAGTGCCTCGACGGTGGGATAACCCATAATGGAAAGCCATTCGCCAATGATGCCCGTGCCCGCGCCTGCATCCAGCAGGGGCGCTGCCCCGCGCGGCAAGTGGCGCGAGAGCAGGGCAAGGCCAATGGTTGGGTGGCGATAGCCATTGCGCGCCATTTCCGCATCATAGCTTCCGGCCCAGCCATCATAGAGGGCGGCCACTTCATCAGCGCCCTTTGCATCATAAACTGCACCCAATGCGCCTTCATGCTTGACCATGCTTCCACCCATTGTTTTTTGTGAATGCCATGATAGCGTTTCACCCATGACGCCCGAAGAACAAAGTGAAGTGGAAGCACTTCTGGCCAGCATTCCGCCCCTGGCTGGATACAAAGGAGAAATCCAGCGCCTGGGCGGCCTCACCAACCGGGTTTATGCGCTGGGTGATCTGGTGCTGCGCCTCCCTGGAAAGGGCACAGAAGAATACATAAACCGCAAGAATGAGCTGGTGATGGGCAGAATGGCCGCTGGCGCCGGTGTAAGCCCGGCCCTGATCTTTGGAGATGATCGCACAGGCGTCATGGTCACGGCTCGCATTGGCAATGCCATCACCATGTCGCCCGAAGGCTTCAAGAAAATTGGGGGGGCTGTGGCACGTGCAGGCAACGCCCTGCGCGAACTGCATGTGTCTGGCGCAAAATTTCCAACACGCTTTGAACTCTTTGCGATGATTGATGACTATCTGAAGATCATCGCCACCAAGGATGTGAAACTTCCTTCCGGCTATCATGATGTTGTGAAAGAGGCAGAAAGTGTACGCGTTGCTCTGGCCAAGCATCCTGCATCGCTTGTGCCCTGCCATTGTGACCCGCTGTGTGAAAACTTCATCGACACTGGCTCTCGCATGTGGATTGTGGATTGGGAATATGGTGGCATGAATGATCCTATGTGGGATTTGGGCGATCTCTCAGTGGAAGGGGCCTTCACACCTGCACAAGACGAGCAGTTGTTGCGCGCCTACTTTGGCGCAGCGCCATCACCACAGGATAATGGCCGCATGGTGATCTATAAAGCCATGTGCGATTTGCTGTGGACGCTTTGGGGCCTCATCCAGCACGCCAACAAGAATCCGGCGGATGACTTTGAGGCCTACGCCGCCAACCGCTTCAACCGTTGCAAGGCACTGATGGCCACCCGTGAATTCAGCCTACACCTTGCCGCCGTGGGTACTTAGAAATAGCTGTGTAACTCACGTGCATGTTGTTTCATCCAAGCCTTGGCTTGTTTGGCATGTGGGCAATGGGTGAGCACCAGCCGCCAGAAGCGCGACCCGTGGTTCATCTCGCGCAGATGGGCCACTTCATGGGCAGCCACATAGTCGAGCACAAATGCAGGCGCCAGCATCAGCCGCCATGAATAGGACAGGCCGCCACTGGCCGAGCACGAGCCCCAGCGGCTTTTCTGGTCACGCAGTGTGATGTTGCGATAACGCGCATTCATAGTGAGCGCATAACGCTGCGAAGCTTCAGTCAAGTCCGCCAATGCGCGCTTCTTGATGAAATCCTTCAGTCGTCGCTCGGCATGGGCCGCGTCACCTGGCACGGTGATGACACCTTCGGAAACCTCCACCAGCCCGCGCCTGCCGCCGGTGAGTTTCAATACATGCAATTCCCCGCGAAAGTGCAGCGTTGCGCCATCGGCAACTATCTTGCGCGGAATTTGCCTGCTGATGTGGCGCAAGATCCATGCGGCGGATTTGTCTACAAAACGCAGTGCCTCCGCAAGGCCCGTGCGCCGCGGCAAGGTCATCACCAGGTCGCCCGTCTTGCCGTCAAAGCGCAGCACCATGCGCCGTGCCCGCGCATTGCGCTTGAAGTGTAAAGAAACCTTTTGCCCATTAATCAGCAGGACTTGCGGCTCGGGGGCTGGCGGAGTAGCCCGCAGTGCAGAAATCTGCCGCAGAAAACCGATCACGGTTTTTGGGCGTTGAGAAACTCAGTGATCATTGGCGCCACTTCCGCACGGTAGCGTGAGCCGGAGAATACGCCATAATGGCCAACGCTAAGCTGCAAGTGATGCTTCTTCTTCTTTGCAGGAATGTTGCTGCAAAGTTCATGTGCTGCCTGCGTCTGGCCAACACCTGAAATGTCATCGCGCTCGCCTTCGATGGTGAGCAGAGCAGTCTTGGTGATCTTGCCGGGATCAATCTTTTCGCCGCGGTAGTGATAGGTGCCGTTGGGCAAATCTTGGCACAGGAACACACGCTCCACCGTTTGCAAATAGAACTCAGCCGTGAGATCCATCACCGCCATATATTCATCATAGAAGTCACTGTGCTTTTCAGCGTTGGCCTCTTCGCCAGCGACGAGATCCTGATAAAGGTCACGGTGCGCTTTGAGATGGCGGTCCATATTCATTGAAAGAAAGCCACCCAGTTGCATGAAGCCCGGATAGACTTCGCGGCCAAAGCCCTTGTGTGGGCCTGCCACTTTCATGATTGCCGTATTGCGGAACCATTCAACATTTTTGCCGTCTGCCATTTTATTGACAGAGGTGGGGCTTTGCCTTGTGTCGATGGGCCCACCCATCAACACCATGGAAAGTGGTGCCAGCGGATCATTGTCGGCGTTCATTTTTGAAACCGTCACAAGAACCGGAACTGAAGGCTGGCACACCGCCATCACATGCGCGCGTTTGCCCAAGTAATGCAAAATGGTGGTGATTGTGTCGGTGTAATCATCCAAATCAAACCGGCCTGCAGATGTGGGAATGTCGCGCGCATCCTGCCAGTCTGTGATGTAGCAATCAAACTCCGGCAACATGGATTTCACTGTATCGCGCAAAAGCGTGGCGAAGTGGCCAGACATCGGCGCCACAAGCAGAAGCTTTGCTTGCTTCTTGTTGAACTCGGGTTTGGCAAAATGAATGACTTTGCAAAAAGGGCTTTCCCACACAACACGCTCTTCGACGCTGAAGATCTTGCCGCCCATAGTGGTTTCTGTGAGGTCAAATTCCGGTTTGACATAGCGCCGCGTGGCACGCTCAAACATGGTCAGCGCTGCCGTGGCTTGGCGCGCCAGCTTTGTGTCTCGCATCGGATTGGCGCTGTTCTGCCAAAATGAAAGACCCATGGTGGCCATCATCCGCGCTGGGTGCAGCGCAGCATGGTTCATCTCAAACAATGGGTAGAGCAATGAAATGGGTGCGGGAATTGCGGTCATGTTCAAGTCTTTAGCACTATTTCCTGCCATTGGGCCAATTCCTTTGCATGTGCACTTTAGTCGCTATCCCTAACAAAACTTTCAAATGCCAGTCCGGCACCGGCAGTTTCAGCAGAATTAATTCAAAACACAGTGAAATCAATGCACTAATGGGATTGCCCGGGCTTTGGAAAAGGCGCCGCGGCCGTCACAGGGGATCACTGGCCACGGGTTGATCGTCATAGATTGCCTGCCCCTCCAGCTCAGGCTGATTGGTCGGCAAGGCAAAATACAGCGACGCCAAGGCAAGCGCGGCAGCAAAAATCAGCGGAGCCATGCGGAAGGCTTTTTGCATTGTCAGCCATCCTCAACTAGATAGAGGTTAGATTTTAGCTGCGAAATTCATGGCCGGAACCACTCATATTGCCGCATCACCGCCTGAGCTGGGCCCGCTGCGCCAACGCACTCTTGTGCGCCTGCGCTGGCTGGCCGTCATTGGCCAAGCCACCGCAGTGCTGGCCGTTCAGTTCATGCTTGGCTTTCATCTGCCCATTAGTGCTTGCCTTGCGTTGATAGCGGCCAGTGCTTGGCTCAATGTTCTGATCTCGTTTCGCTGGCGTGGCAGCCAGCGCCTCACGCCGCGCGTTGCCGGGTTGCATTTGGCATTTGACGTGCTGCAATTGGCCGGCTTGATCTATCTGACGGGTGGCTTGCAAAATCCCTTCGCGCTGCTGTTTCTGGTGCCCGTCACGGTTTCGGCCACATCCTTGCCGCTGGTTTGGACAATTGCACTGGGCCTTTTGGCACTGGCGTTCACCACCATCCTGGCCTTCTATCATCTGCCATTGCCTTGGGCAGGGGAGACGGATTTCAGCCTGCCGCCAATCTATCTGGCAGGCATGTGGGCCGCCATTGTTTGCGCCACGGTTTTTTCCGTCATCTATGCCAGACGCATTTCGCAAGAAGCGCGGCTGATGTCTTCAGCCCTTCAGGCCACGGAAATGGTTCTGGCGCGCGAGCAAAGGCTGTCGGCACTCGATGGTCTGGCAGCCGCCGCCGCCCATGAGCTTGGAACACCGCTGGCCACAATCGCTTTGGTGGCCAAGGAATTGAAGCGCGAACTGCCCAAGCGTTTCAAACATGGTGAAGACATCGACCTGCTCGTTTCACAAGCTGCGCGCTGCCGCGAAATTCTCTCGCGCCTGGCCGTTCCGGAGCAGTTGTCGGATGAAACATACCAACAGGTGGGCATAGGGGCCATGCTAGAGGACATGGTGGCGCCCTTGCGCGGTCATAGAGTCGAGATTGCAATAGATATCCGGCCCAGCGATGAAAAGCTCAAAGATGCCTCGCCGGTGTTCCAACGCAATCCCGCCATCAGCTATGGGCTCGGAAACCTGATCGAGAATGCCTTGGATTTTGCGCGCTCGCGCGTGGATGTGGAGGCGCGCTGGTCGGCAACACAAGTTATTGTCAGTGTACTGGACGATGGGCCAGGTTTTGATGAAACGATTTTTGACCGGCTGGGCGACCCCTTTGTCACCACGCGGCCAGGCTATGGCAAAGTCGCCCAACATCAGGAGGCAGGCCAACACGAAGGCATGGGCCTGGGACTGTTCATAGCCAAGACTTTGCTGGAACGCTCCGGTGCAGCAGTAACCCTGTCTAACCGCAGCCTGCCCAAACGCGGCGCCATTATTGACATCAGCTGGCCGCGCAGCGTGGTGGACGTTGCCAAAATGGCTTGACGGATGGGCCAGCCACAGACAAGAAAAGCACATGACCCAGGTTGTTAAGACCCTTCTTTTGGTGGATGACGACAAGCCCTTCCTCACGCGCCTTGGCAAAGCCATGGAATCGCGCGGCTTTGAAGTTCGCCTGGCGGACACCGTGGCCCAGGGCATAGCCGAGGTGAAGCGCCAGCCACCCATGTTTGCCGTGGTGGATTTGCGGCTGGGCGATGGCAATGGCTTGGATGTGATCGAGGCCTTGCATGCCGCCAAGCCCGACGCCCGCGCGGTTGTGCTGACAGGCTATGGCAATATCGCCACCGCGGTCACGGCCGTAAAACTGGGCGCGATTGATTATCTCGCCAAGCCTGCCGACGCTGATGCTGTCTATGGTGCACTGACGGGCGACAAGGATCATCGCAACGCGCTGCCGGATAATCCGATGTCGGCAGACCGCGTGCGCTGGGAACATATCCAGCGCGTGTTCGAACTTTGCAGCCGCAATGTTTCAGAAACCGCGCGCCGTTTGAATATGCACCGCCGCACACTGCAACGCATTCTCGCCAAGCGCGCGCCAAAATAATTTTGCTGATGCCACACCAAAATTAAATTCGCATGGTGTGACTTGACAATTTGTTGGATCGGTCCAACATGAAATACGTCAGCTGCAGTGATTGGCGCTGATGCAAATAGCAAGTTTCAATAACTTTGGAGGGGCCATGACTCCACCAAATCAAAGATCAGGATCATAGCGCGTTCTATGATCACTTTCCGGTTCAGCTTTGTGGCTGAAGCCCGCGAAGAGCAAATCGGATTGCCGAAAATTCAATCTTTAAGCTGAGCCATTTATGATGGCCCATAACGGGTTCGGATACTTCCGGATCATTTCAAGCTAAAACTCGATCCTTCGAGGGCCCCGCTGGCGCAACATTGTCGCAGCGGGGCTGTTTGTTTATCGCAGCAAGTCGGTTCGCAATGTGCAGGCGTAATGTGCTCTAAAATTTGTTGATCGTGAGCACACTTCCGTCGGGGTTGAACCAGACGATGCCACGCCCCAGCATGAAGCCTTGCCAGTTGCAAAACAGATCGTGCGGATTGGATTTGGCAAGTTCCTTGTGCCAACTGCTTTGCTTGGGAATTTTGGTTTTGAATTCCTTTTGCAAGGCCGCACCGTCTCCTTTCATCGCCAAACTATAAAACAAGGCTACGCGGGCCTGGAGTGCTGCGTAACCTGCCGCATCCAGGTCGCAACGGCCGCCATCGGCGTCACCTGTAACAGTATCTTCGCTCGCCAAATAAACATCCTGGGCCTGGCCTGAAGCCGGTATCCAGCTCCCAACCAGAACTTCATTTTGCAAATCGTCTTTTGACTGGAAGTGATGCTGAGGGTCTTGTTTTGCAAAGTTCAGCTTGAATGTCGCAACAACTTTTCCGCTGGTATCGTCTTCTTCGAACGTGATGTTGCGCCCCGAGAAACTGATCAGCTTGAGCTTTATATCCTTGAGTTGGGTAACATAGAAATAGTGAGCGCCGGTTATCCCATCCTCGGCCAGTGGTTGAGACATGCTCTGAGGATCGGCGGCAATCGTTAGACCTATCTCAACCTTTCCCAGTGTGCCGTGATAATCATGTAGCGCTGCGGCGAATGCCGCGCTGGGAGAGAATGCAATTGAAAGCCCAGTAAGGCCAAGCCACTTCAATACAGATTGCATGGATTCCATCCAATTCTGAAAACCGCTTCAATCGGCTTTGGCGAGTAGACTTAGGCCAAAACCTCAATCTTCTCCGGCATTGAATTGGCTTTCAACTTGTATACCACTGGCACGCCAGTATCCAATTCACGCTTCAAAATCTGTTCCTTGCTCAGGCCCTCAATCGCCATGATGAGAGACCGCAGCGAATTGCCATGCGCGGCCACCAGAACCGTTTTGCCTTCCAGCACATGCGGCTGAATCATGTGCATGTAATAGGGCAGTGAGCGGGCCAGCGTGTCTTTCAGGGATTCACCGCCCGGAGGCGGTACATCGAACGAGCGCCGCCACACCAGCACTTGCTCCTCGCCAAATTTGGCGCGGGCATCATCCTTGTTGAGGCCGGTGAGTTCGCCATAGTCACGCTCATTCAAGGCTTGGTCGCGAGTTTCGGGTAGGCCAGTCTGGCCGAGTTCATTCAGGATCAGTTTCAGCGTGTGCTGCGCGCGTGTCAGCGCTGAGGTGAAGCAGATATCAAACTTCAAGCCCTTGGCCTTCAGGCGCTGGCCAGCAGCCTTGGCCTCTTCGACGCCCTTTGGCGAAAGATCAGGGTCTTTCCAGCCGGTGAACAGGTTCTTCAGATTCCATTCGCTCTGCCCATGGCGGACAAGCACCAGTGTTCCACTCATTTTCAATCCAATCCCAAAACATCGAACATATTATAGAGGCCAGGTTTTTTGTCCCTGGCCCAGAGTGCGGCTTTAACCGCACCGCGCGCAAAGAGCTCGCGCGATTCCGCCACATGGCGCATTTCCAGCCGCTCACCATTGCCCGCGAAAATCACCGTGTGATCGCCCACCACCGTGCCACCGCGCAAGGTGGCAAAACCGATGTCGCCAGAATTGCGTGCACCCGTGTGGCCATCACGGCTGCGCACGGAGTGCTCCTTCAAATTGATCTCGCGCCCATCCGCCGCTGCCTTGCCTAGCAAAAGTGCCGTGCCCGAAGGCGCATCAATTTTCATGCGGTGATGCATTTCCAGAACTTCAATGTCGAAATCCTGCCCAAGTGCCGTTGCAGCACGCTTCACCAATGCGGCCAGCATGTTCACACCCAGCGAGAAGTTTCCGGTTTTTACAATGGTCGCGGATTTGGCGGCTTCGGCGATTTCAGAATCACCCGCCGCATCGATGCCCGTGGTGCCGATCACGTGGATCTTGTCCTTGGTGTGCTTCAGCAGAGAAAGCGTGGCCTTTGGTACGGTAAAATCAATAATGCCATCCACACCTGCAATCACCTTGGCGGCATCATCGCTGATGGTGACACCTAGCTTCTTCTCGCCGATCAACTCACCGTAATCCGCACCCACATGCGCAGAGCCCGGCGCTTCCAGCCCGCCCGCAAGGGCGCAGCCCTCGGTGGCGTGAACGATCTTGGCCAGTTCGCGGCCCATGCGGCCCGCAGCCCCGGCGATGGCGAGTTTCAACGTCATGGGAGGCTCTTAGCAACCCCCGTGCAGCAGGAAAAGGCTTAAGTATCCCACAACGGGCACCAGGCTCCATTCACCAGTCGGCGGCCTTCGTCCAGCTTGCGGATGGCAGCAACTTCATCAGCAGAGAGCTTCAATCTCTGCGCGTCCCAATTGCTCTGCACGCGCTCGCGCTTGGAGGATGAAGGGATCACGATGTGTCCTTCTGCCAGCAAGAAGGCGAGGCCCGCTTGCTCCGGGCTCACACCATGTTTTTTGGCAATGGCGACAAGCCCGGCACTTTCCGACAAGTGCCCGCGCGCCAGTGGGCAATAGGCAGTGATGGGGATATCATGGCTCTTGGTGTAATCCACAATCGGCCGATTCTGCATGAGAACATGGCATTCCACCTGATTGACCGCGATGCGTGAGGCACCCAGAATGCGCAATGCCACATCCAGATATTTCCTGGTGAAATTGGAAACGCCAATCTGCATGGCCAGCCCAGCATCATGAACGCCGCCAAGCTGCGCCACATAATCATTGGCGTCATATTTGTCTTGCGGTGAGGGCCAGTGCAGCAGATAGAGATCAACCTTGTCCACGCCCAGCTTGTCCAGCGAGGTGCGGGCATGTTTGATGATCTGCCCCGGCGCAAAATTTTCCGGCCCCACTTTAGTGGTGAGGAAAATCTCGTCGCGCTTCAGCCCAGAGTTCTTTATCGCCCGCCCCACGGCGCGCTCATTGCCATACATCTCGGCGGTGTCGATATGGCGATAGCCAATCTCCAGCGCATCAAGAACAATGCGATAAGTTTCCTCCTCAGGATGGTTCCAGGTGCCGAAACCGAAGCGGGGGATATTGTGAGCTGTGGTCATGTGAATTCCTCAATAAGTAACCATAAGGTTATTTACGGCATGGGACAAGCCGATTGCGAAATGCCGCCCCAAGATTCGAAAATGTTTCGGGAATTGGGCTCAGCCCCCAAACCCATCCCAGAACGCCTTGGCCTTTGCGAAGAAGCCTTCCGATTCTGGCGAGTTGTGGTGGCTGTCCTTGTCGAATTCCTTCAGCAGCTCACGTTGCCGCCTTGTGAGATTCACCGGCGTTTCCACGGTCACCTGAATATACATGTCGCCATGCTGGCTGGAGCGCAACACCGGCATGCCCTTTTGCTTCAGGCGGAACTGCTTGCCGCTTTGGGCACCTTCCGGAATGGAAACGCGCACCTTTTTGCCATCAATGGTCGGCACTTCAATCTCGCCACCCAGGGAGGCAGCTGCCATTGAAATGGGCACTTTGCAAAACAGGTCTGCGCCATCGCGTTGGAAAAACTCATGCGGGCGCAGCGACAGGAAAATATAGAGATCGCCCGATGGCCCGCCGCGCAAGCCCGCCTCGCCTTCACCGGCGTGGCGAATGCGTGTGCCATCTTCCACACCTGGTGGAATTGTCACATTCAAAGTGCGTTCCTTGGTCACACGGCCCTGGCCACGGCAAACCTGGCATGGATCGGCAATCACTTGCCCGCGCCCGTTGCAGGTGGGGCAGGCACGCTCCACCGTGAAGAAGCCCGATTGTGAACGCACCGCACCAGCCCCGCCGCAGGTGGCACAGGTTTTGGGCTGCGTGCCGGGCTTGGCGCCGTTGCCCTTGCAGGTTTCGCAAGACACCGATGTTGGCACACGGATTTGCGCCGCCTTCCCGGTGAAAGCTTCAGTCAGGCTGATTTCAAGATTGTAGCGCAAGTCGCTGCCGCGCTGTGCGCCGCTAGGGTTGCGCCCACGCTGCTGGCGTGGCCCGCGCCCGTTGCCCATGAACTCGCCGAACAGGTCTTCGAATATGTCTGACATCGAAGAATTGAAATCCGGCCCGAAGCCGGCGCCCCCGGGCCTGGCCCCCGTGCCATTCTGGAAGGCCTGATGGCCGAAGCGGTCATAGGCCGCGCGCTTCTGCGGGTCTTTCAGAATATCATAGGCTTCGTTCAATTCCTTGAACTTGGTATCAGTCTCGGCGCTGCCGTGGTTGGCATCGGGATGGAGTTTTTTGGCCAGGTTGCGATAGGCAGTCTTCAGCGCCTTTTCATCAGCACCTTTGGCAACACCCAGAACTTCGTAATAATCGCGTTTGGACATTGGTCTCTTCTACTCAGATCGTCATTCCCGCGAAAGCGGGAATCTCTGCTGGAAACGCAGACCCCCGCTTTCGCGGGGGTGACGTGATTTGTGAGTATTAGCCCTTCTTGTTCTTTTCTTCGACTTCGGTGAATTCGGCATCAAGTACATCATCGAACTCGTCGCGTGGCGGATCCTTGTCATCGTGATGGTCATTGTCTGGGGCACCCGAATGCGGCTCAGCACCCGCACCGCCGCCCTTGTACAAGGCTTCACCCAGCTTCATCGAAAGCTGCATGAGGGCTGTGGTCTTGGTGGTTATGGCCTCAGCGTCATTGGCATCGATGGAAGACTTGAGATCCGCAATCGCGGCTTCAAGGGCAGACTTGTCGGACTCAGGCACCTTGTCGCCCGCATCCTTCAAGGTCTTTTGCGTGGAATGGATCAGGCTTTCGGCCTGGTTCTTGGCTTCCACAGCTTCCTTGCGCTTCTTGTCTTCGGTGGCATTGGCTTCAGCCTCCTTCACCATCTTGTCAATCTCGGCATCAGAGAGACCGCCCGAAGCCTGGATGCGGATTTGCTGTTCCTTGTTCGTGGCCTTGTCCTTGGCAGACACATTCACGATGCCATTGGCGTCGATATCGAAGGTCACTTCAATTTGCGGCACCCCGCGCGGTGCCGAAGGAATGCCCATCAAGTCAAACTGGCCGAGCATCTTGTTATCGGCAGCCATTTCACGCTCACCCTGGAAGACGCGGATGGTCACAGCCGTCTGATTGTCATCAGCGGTGGAGAACACTTGGCCCTTCTTGGTGGGGATGGTGGTGTTGCGGTCAATCAGGCGGGTGAACACACCGCCCAGCGTTTCAATGCCGAGTGAAAGCGGTGTTACGTCAAGC
>JAYTIG010000439.1:0-3779 GCA_043731995.1 Hyphomicrobiales bacterium | reverse complement strand
GCCAGTGGATATGGCTGGCCCAGTGAAGGCCAAGGCGCTTCGCGCCATTCACCAGCCCGCACCTGACTATGTGGATCAATCCACCGAAGCTGAAATTCTCGTCACCGGCATCAAGGTGGTTGATCTTCTCGCCCCTTACGCCAAGGGCGGCAAGATCGGGCTGTTCGGTGGTGCTGGCGTGGGCAAGACCGTGCTGATCATGGAACTCATCAACAACATCGCCAAAACCCATGGTGGCTATTCGGTGTTTGCTGGCGTGGGTGAGCGCACTCGCGAAGGCAACGACCTTTATCATGAAATGATCGAATCCGGTGTTAACAAGAACCCGAAGGATGGTTCGGTTGCCGGTTCCAAATGCGCGCTGGTTTACGGTCAGATGAATGAGCCGCCGGGTGCGCGCATGCGCGTGGCTTTGACCGGCCTTACCATTGCTGAAGACTTCCGCGACAAGGGCCAGGACGTGTTGTTCTTCGTGGATAATATCTTCCGCTTCACGCAAGCGGGCTCGGAAGTGTCCGCACTCTTGGGCCGCATTCCGTCAGCGGTGGGTTATCAGCCCACGCTGGCCACCGACATGGGTGCCTTGCAAGAGCGCATCACCACGACCCACAAGGGCTCCATCACTTCGGTGCAGGCCATCTACGTGCCGGCCGACGATTTGACCGACCCAGCCCCTGCCACATCCTTTGCGCATTTGGATGCGACCACCACGCTGTCGCGCTCCATTGCCGAAAAGGGCATCTATCCAGCGGTTGACCCGCTGGATTCCACTTCGCGCATGATGGACCCGCGCATCGTGGGTGAAGAGCACTATAATGTCGCGCGCCAGGTGCAACAGATTCTCCAGCGTTACAAGGCGCTGCAAGACATCATCGCCATTCTGGGCATGGACGAGCTTTCCGAGGAAGACAAACTGGCGGTTTCCCGTGCCCGCAAGATTGAGCGCTTCATGTCTCAGCCTTTCGACGTGGCCCAGGTGTTCACCGGCTCGCCCGGCGTGCAGGTGAAGCTGGAAGACACCATCAAGGGCTTCAAGGGCCTGTGTGAAGGTGCCTATGACCATCTGCCAGAGCCTGCCTTCTACATGGTTGGCAACATCGACGAGGCCATCGAAAAGGCCAAGAAGATGGCGGCTGCGGCTTAATGAACTAACCCTCGCCCTTCGAGGCTCGGCCGCGCCGAGCTCCTCAGGGTGAGGGTGTTAACGCGGGGCGCATCCCAACAAGGGGCGTGCCACATATAACGACCTCATGCTGAGGTGCTTTGCGCAGCAAAGCCTCGAAGCATGCGACACCAGGACAGAACCATGGCCGGATTGCATTTCGAATTGGTATCCCCCGCAAAGCTCCTGTTCTCAGGGGATGTGGACAGTGTTGTGCTGCCCGGCACCGAAGGCGAGATGACCATTCTGCCGCAACATGCGCCGCTGCTCACCAGCTTGCGCCCCGGCGTTGTGGTGGTGACGTCTTCCAAGGGCGCTGATAGGATTTTCGTGCGCGGCGGCTTTGCCGAAGTGAACCCCAAGGGCCTCACAGTTCTGGCCGAACGTGCAATTCCGATCGCTGAGCTTGATGCGGCTGCCTTGGCCGCGCAAGTGAAAGACGCCGAAGAAGACGTGGCCGATGCCACGGATGACGAAGCCAAGCGCCACGCGCAGGAAAATCTGGATCACCTGAAGGCGCTGCAGGGTGTGTTGTGAGGCTTTCTCGAAATTGACGAATTGAAAAAGCCCGCGATCATCTCGCGGGCTTTCGTTTTGATAGAAAGCAGCTGGCGTCAGTTCGTTAACCCAACAACGGGCAGCACCTTCGTGCCTTCGGCTTTCACGGCTTGCAGAGCCGTTGGATCGAGGCCGAGGGCGGCCAGGATTGTGGGGGCCACTTGCATATTGGTGACGGACTCTTTTACCTCTGCTGCCGAGAGGCCGGGGTTGGAAAGCAGCAGGGCGACATGGGTGTCATCCTCGCCAAAGCCGCCATGTTCAGCCAACTTGCTGGCGGTTGGTTTGGTGTAGATCACGCCATTGACGGGCAAGACAGCGATGTCTGGCACGCGGCTGTCCTTGGTGGCATCGCCGAACACGGCATTGATTTTGGCAGTATCATAGACTTCGCTGATGGCGCCCTTGTCCTTGATCGCGGCAATGGCCTTGACAGCGTCGCCCGTCTTTGATTGGTCGGCGAGCCAGATCAAGGCCACCGAATCCATGGTTACTTGGGCACCCAGATCCTTTTGCACGGCTTCAAGTGCCTCCGGGATCAGCTTCTTGTCGACGATCTTC
Source organism: Hyphomicrobiales bacterium (assembly GCA_043731995.1). Taxonomy (GTDB): domain Bacteria; phylum Pseudomonadota; class Alphaproteobacteria; order Rhizobiales; family Aestuariivirgaceae; genus Aestuariivirga. The sequence goes on along the minus strand of JAYTIG010000439.1, from coordinate 1,498 downwards.
TTGGAAGCAGGGTCAATGGCGGATTGGCCATGCTTGGCGGAAAGGATCACCAACGTGTCTTTGTCCAAACCTTTGGTTTGAAGTTCGGCCAGCATTTTGCCAATTGAGGCATCAGTGTGCTTCAAGGCTTCGGCCAAGTCTGGCGAGGGTGTGCCCTTGGCATCGGCATAGCCTGCGGTTTTTTGACCGACGCTGACGGCCTGGAAATTCATGCCGAAAATTGCCGGAACGCCAGCACCATCCCTGCCGTCATGGGATTTGCCATCGATCTCGTTGATGATGGCGGCCACTTTGGTGTCGTCATAGGCAGCGGTGTTGACGGCTTTGGCAGTAATGTCATCGCTGGAATTGATTTCCGGCACGAAAAGATCATCCACGCCTTTGCCCGAGGGGCCATTCACCAATTCATAGGCGGGGTGCTTGTCTGACCAGGCGGTGTGCAGGCCCGCAGCCTTGGCCACTTCGAACACCGTATTCACGCGCAGAAATGAATGTGGATAGACAGGTTTGCAGCCATTTGCGCCATCACGCGGCAGCTTGGCTTCATCAAGGCCGCCACCGCCGTCAATTGCGTCCGGCTTCAAGTCGATGGATTCATCATAGACCACTTCGGTGCCCTTGACCTTGCAGTCTGAGCCGGGGGCGGAGAGGGCGCGGTCATAAGAGTCATCATAGTAGACTCCAGTGGACTTGGGCGAGCCGCCCGTGACAAGTGCGAGAAGTCCGGGAAAAGAGTCTGATGGCTTAGCGGAAGACGCCGCCGAGAAATGCGTTCCATGGGCGGCAAGAGTGGCCATGGCCGAAGTTGGATTGGCTTTCACAAAGTTGCTGAGATCGGTTTCATGCAGGCCGTCAACGCTGAGAAGCAGGACGTGCTTCATCTTCATGGTTTCGGCGGATGCAGGAAACGTGTTGCCCAGCGCAAGGGCTGCGACGCACACAGCACCCAAAATTGAGGCATTGAATTTCATGGCAATCTCCGGATTCCGCGTGATTGCGGCAGCGAAGAATTGCGGGCTGTGTGTAACAGGTTTGTGACAGCGTTATTACAAAATGGAAAGCCCGCGATCATCTCGCGGGCTTTTGCATTGAGTGGGAGTTGGGCGATTAGCCTTCGGCGCGTTCTTTGCGCTTGAAGTTGCCGCCTGAGGGTTTGGCGAAGCCGCCGGGTTTTCCGCCGGTGAATTTGCCGCGTGGCTTGCCAGCGCCTGCAAAATTGCCGCGCGGCTTATCGCCGAAGCTGCGCTCACTGGCCGGCTTGTTACCGAAGTTTCCGCGTGGCTTGTCGCCGGAGCTGCGCTCACTGCGTGGTTTGTCACCAAAGTTGCCGCGAAGTTTATCACCGAAGCTGCGTTCGCTGCGTGGCTTGTCGTTGAAGTTTCCGCGCGGGCGGTCAGCGTTGAAATCGCGGCTAGGAGTTTCGCCGCGAACTTCCGAACGATTCTCTGCGAAATCGCGTTTCGGGGCATCGCCATGGTTGCTCCATGGTTTGCTGTCG
>JAYTIG010000438.1:0-3781 GCA_043731995.1 Hyphomicrobiales bacterium | reverse complement strand
CCATGTTCAATCAGGTGGAAGCATTGGTGATTGACGAGACGACCCATCTTGGAAACCTGAAGTGGATTCTAGAAGAATTCTGCAAGGCGTTTTTCGAGATTGATAATGTTAACATGCGTTTTCGTGCATCGCACTTTCCCTTCACCGAGCCCTCCATGGAAGTGGACATTCAATACAGCCGTGAAGGCGGTGTGTTGAAGCTGGGCACCGGCGACAAGTGGATGGAAATTCTGGGCAGTGGCATGGTGCATCCCAATGTGATCAAGGCCGGCGGGTTAGACCCGGACAAATATCAAGGCTTCGCCTTCGGCATGGGCATCGACCGGATTGCAATGTTGAAATACGGTATCCCCGATCTGCGCGCGTTTTTTGAATCCGACCTGCGTTGGTTGAGGCACTACGGCTTCCGTGCCTTGCAAGTTCCTACCCTCGCCGGAGGCCTGTCATGAAATTCACCCTCTCCTGGCTCAAGCAACATCTCGACACCACGGCCACCCTCGATGAAATACTCGACGGGTTGATTGGCGTTGGGCTGGAAGTTGAAGAAGTGCACGACCGCACAAAGGAACTCGCCGCTTTCAAAGTGGCTTATGTCCTTGAAGCCGGGAAGCATCCGAATGCTGACAAGCTGAAGCTCTGCAAGGTGGAAACTGACGCGGGCATCAAGCAGGTAGTTTGCGGTGCGCCCAATGCGCGCGCTGGCATGAAGGCGATTATCGCTTTACCCGGTGCGGTGATTCCGGTGAGTGGCGAGACGCTGCAACTGGGCAACATTCGCGGTCAAGAGTCTCAAGCCATGATGTGTTCTGAGCGCGAGCTTAAGCTCTCCGAAGAACATGATGGCATCATTGAAGTGCAGGGCGATTGGCCAGTGGGCACGCCTGCTGCTGTAGCCTTGGGCCTCAATGACCCGATGATCTACATCAAGGTGACGGCCAACCGACCTGACGCTTTGGGCGTTTATGGTTTGGCACGTGATCTTGCGGCCAAGGGCCTTGGCAAGTTGAAGCCGCTGAAGGCGGAGCCTGTGAAGGGCACGTTCATATCCCCGATCAGCGTTTCGATTGCCAATGATGGAAATAGCTGCAAACTGTTCGTGGGCCGCTATTTCAAAGGTGTGAAAAATGGCCCGTCACCGAAATGGCTGCAAGACCAGCTGCGCGCCATTAGCCTGCGCCCGATTTCCAAGCTGGTTGATATCACCAACTACATGACATTCACTTATGGTCGACCGCTGCATGTGTTCGATGTGGACAAGACGCATGGCAACATTTCCGCGCGCCTGGCCAAGGATGGCGAAACGCTGTTGGCACTGGATGGCAAGACCTACACACTTGCGGCGGGCATGACGGTGATTGCCGATGACAAGGCCGCCGAAGGCATAGCAGGCATTATGGGCGGCGAAGAAACCGGCTGTTCGGACTCAACCTCCAATGTGTTCCTTGAAGCCGCCTATTTTGACCCACGCCTTACAGCCGCAACAGGCCGTAAGCTTTCCATTCATTCTGACGCGCGCTATCGCTTTGAGCGCGGCATTGACCCGGCCTTCACGCAAGCGGGCGCTGAAATCGCCACCCGCATGATCCTTGATCTCTGCGGCGGCGAGGCTTCTGATCTGGTGATTGCAGGTTCTGTGCCCGGCACTGCGCGCAGCTTCACCTTGCGCAAGGACAGAGTGAAGACACTGGGCGGCGTGAATATTCCATGGGCAGAGCAATTACGCATTCTGCGCGATCTCGGCTTCGTCACGTCTGATGACGGCGTGGCACAGGTGCCAAGCTGGCGGCCGGATGTGAATGGCGAGGCTGATCTTGTGGAAGAAATCTGCCGCGTTCACGGGCTGGACAAAGTGCCAGCGGCCGCGATGAGCAGGCCATATGAAATTGCACGGCCGATTCTCAATCCGTTGCAAAAGCGCATGCTGGCGGCACGTCGCATGTTGGCTACGCGTGGTTTCAATGAATGCGTCACCTGGGCATTTTTGCCAGAGGCACAGGCCAAGTTGTTTGGCGGCGGCCAAGCGGAACTGAAATTGGGAAATCCGATTTCATCCGAACTTTCGGATATGCGCCCATCATTGTTGCCCAACCTCATTGCTGCCGTCGGTCGCAATGCTGCACGGGGCTTTGGTGATGTGCAGCTTTGCGAAGTGGGCCATGCCTATGCGGGCGACAAGATGCAGGATGAAACATTGCGCGCGGGCGGCGTGCGGCGCGGGGCTTTCATGGCACGCAATGTGAATGGCGGCGCGCGCGCTGTTGATGCTTTTGATGCCAAGGCCGATGCGCTGGCGGTGATTGAGGCCAGTGGGCTTGCAGCTTCTTCCATGCAGGTCGTGCAGGGGGCTGCGGGCTGGTATCATCCCGGGCGTTCCGGCACCATTCAACTGGGCCCACAAAACCAGATTGCCATGTTTGGCGAAATCCATCCGCGTATTTTGAGCGCGATGGACGTGAAGGGGCCCTTGGTAGGTTTTGAGATCATCCTCAACGCGCTGCCAGCCACCAAGCAGAAATCCGCTTCGCGTGCGGCTCTCGCCAGTTCTGACCTGCTGCCTGTTAGTCGTGATTTTGCCTTTGTAGTTGAAAGCAAGGTGCAGGCGGCTGAGCTGATCAAGGCCGTGAAAGGCGTGGACAAGGTATTGATTTCCGAAGCGCAGGTCTTTGATGTGTATCAACTCCAGGATGGCAAAAAATCGTTAGCTGTAGAAGTGACCCTCCAGCCCAAGGAAAAAACTTTCACCGATGCTGACATTGAGGCCATTTCGGCTAAGATCATTGCAACCGCCCAAAAGGCAGTGGGCGCAATACTTCGCAACTAACTCCGTCACCCTGGCTCGGACCGGGGTCCCGCTTTGTCTGGGTGCGGAGTTTTTGATTTAAGCTGGATCCCGGCCTTCGCCGGGATGACGGAGTAGTGGAAATGAACATGGTAACACAAGCGGCACTGAAGAAACTCAAAGCGCATCACAAAGCGCAGAAGCTTGATATGCGCAAAGTGTTTGCGAAAGACGCCAAGCGCTTTGAGGCCTTCTCGGCGCGGGCAGATGACCTGCTGCTGGATTATTCCAAATGCGGCGTTTCAGCCAAAACGATGCAGTTGCTGCTCTCTCTCGCCAAGGCCGCCAAGGTGGAAGCGGCGCGCGACCATATGATGCGCGGCGACATTATCAACACCACTGAACACCGCGCGGTTTTGCACACTGCGTTGCGCCGCCCAAAGTCTGAAATGGTCTTTGTGAATGGTCACAATGTTGTGCACGATGTGCATGATGTGTTGGAGGCCATGGCGGGATTTGCTGATGAGATCCGCAAGGGCAAGATCACCGATGTGGTGAATATCGGCATTGGCGGCTCTGATCTTGGGCCCGCCATGGTGACACTGGCACTCGCCCCCTATCACGATGGCCCGCGCCTGCACTATGTTTCGAATGTTGACGGCGCGCATATAGCAGACACGCTGAAAGACCTGAAGGCCGAAACCACGCTGTTCATTGTGGCTTCCAAGACGTTCACCACCATTGAAACCATGACCAATGCGCGCACCGCGCGTGGCTGGCTGGTGGAAAAACTGGGTGAAGCGGCGGTGGGTGATCACTTCTGCGCCGTTTCAACCGCGCTGGACAAGGTGCAAGCCTTTGGCATTTCACCAAGCCGCACTTTCGGCTTCTGGGATTGGGCGGGCGTTATTCCATCTGGTCGGCCATCGGCCTGCCGGTGATGCTGGCCGTTGGCCCGCGCAATTTCATGGATTTCCTGCGCGGCGGCCATGCGATGGATCA
>JAYTIG010000437.1:0-3791 GCA_043731995.1 Hyphomicrobiales bacterium | reverse complement strand
GGGAAAGGTTGCAATGGCCTAATCCATCGCTATATTCCGCGCAAGTTTTGTTTGGCCGCCTCGCGTGGCCTCCCGCGAGGAGTTTTCATGTCTTTCGTTCCCCTTCTAGCCCAAGCGGCACCTGCCCCTGGTGCCTTTGACCTTTTTGGCATGATCTTCCCAATGGTCGCCATTCTGGGTGTGTTTTATTTCTTCATGATCCGCCCACAACAGCAGAAGCAGAAGGACCACCAGAAGATGCTGTCGCAGGTTTCGCGTGGTGATACCATTGTCACCAACGGTGGCTTGATTGGCAAAGTGGTGCGCGTTGTCGACGATAATGAGCTGCTGGTTGAGGTTGGTGAGAATGTGAAGGTGCGGGTGTTGCGCCAAGGGCTTTCTGACGTGCGCTCCAAAGGTGAGCCCGCCAAGGCTTCCGACAAGAAAGCCTAAATCCACATGTTCCATTATTCCCGCTGGAAGATTTTCGGCATTCTGGCCTCGATTGTGATTGCGGCCCTGCTGGCCCTTCCCAATGTATTGCCGCAGGCCACGCAAGAAACCTGGAAGGCCAAATATGGCCTGCGCCCCATGACGCTGGGCCTTGACCTGCAAGGTGGTTCCAACATCCTGATGGAAGTTGACCAGAAAGATCTGCTCGACAAGGTTCAGCAGCAGTTGATGGGCGATATTCGCGCCACTTTGCGTGAGCAGAAGATCGGTTATTCTGGCCTTGGCAAAACCGGCAATGGCGTGACAGTTGCGCTCAACAAGCCGGACGATGCCGACAGGGCCAGCACGGAACTGAAGAAGTTGTTGCAGCCGCTGGATGCTGGGGTGCTTTCTACTGGCACGGCGGTGAACCTGTTTGGCTTAAAGCAGGATGGCCAGCAGTTCACCTTTGAAATTCAGCCCAATGGATTTGATGCCAAGATGGCCAATGCCTTGAAGCAGGCGATGCGGGTTCTCGAAAACCGCATCAATGGCCTGGGCACCACAGAAGCCGCCGTGCAACAGCAAGGCAAAGACCGCATTGCGATCCAGTTTCCCGGCCTGCAAAATCCTGAGCGTGTGAAAGAGCTGCTTGGTTCCACCGCCAAACTCACATTCCAACTTGTCTGTGCCGACCAACCGACGGCCGCCAAGGCTTTGCCACCGCCGGAATGCGCCTCCTACCCCCGCAAGGAAGATGTGGATGCGGCGCTGAAGAAGAAAAAGGAAGCTGATTCCAAGGCCGAGGCTTTGTCAGATGCAGAGCTTAAAGCATTGCCGCAGATGTGGGTGCAGACTTCTGGCCTTGCCTCCGTTGATGGTGCGGATTTGACTGATGCGCAACCCAGCTTTGACCAGAACAATGCGCCTGTCGTCACTTTCAAATTCAACCAGAAGGGTGCCGTGCGTTTTGGCAAGCTGACGGCTGATAATGTGGGCAAGCCCTTTGCGATTGTGTTGGACGGCGTGGTGGAAAGTGCGCCTGTCATCAACACGCCCATCCTTGGCGGGTCGGGCGAAATTTCGGGACGTTTTTCGGTCGACGAAACCAACAATCTCTCCATTGTGCTGCGTTCTGGTGCGCTGCCGGCGAAGTTATCCATCGTTGAAGAGCGTACGGTTGGCCCAAGCCTTGGCGCTGATTCAATCAAGGCCGGCTTATATGCCTCGGTGATGGGCCTGATCTTCGTGATCCTGTTCATTCTGCTGCCTTATGGGCTGTTTGGCGTGTTTGCCGATATTGCCTTGGTCATCAACCTCGCCATGTTGATTGCGGTGATGTCCACCTTTGGCTTCACGCTCACCTTGCCTGGCATTGCGGGCATCGTACTCACGCTGGGCATGGCGGTTGACTCCAATGTGCTGATTTATGAACGTATCCGTGAAGAATGGCGCCATGGCAAAACACCCATGTCGGCCATCGAAACCGGCTTCAAGGCGGCACTCAACACGGTGATTGACGCCAATGTGACCACGCTGATCGCGGCCTTTATTCTCTTCGGTGTTGGATCTGGCCCGGTGCGTGGCTTTGCCATCACCTTGGGTGTGGGCATCATCACCACAATGTTCACGGCCTTTGTTCTCACGCGCTTCATGATTGCCATGTGGGTGCGGCGCTTCAGGCCCAAGGAGATCAATCTCTGATGCGCTGGAAACCCCTTCGCCTTATTCCTGATGACACCAAGCTGCCATTCATGCGGCTCTCGCGCTTTGGTTTCTTTGTATCTGGCATTCTTTGTGCCCTTTCGATTGCGCTGTTCGCCTTCAAAGGCCTGAATTATGGCATCGATTTCAAGGGCGGATCAGTCATCACCATCCGCACGCAAGAGGCGGCCCATCTTGATAACCTGCGCGCCACGCTGAACAACCTTGGCCTTGGCTCGGTGGAACTGCAACAATTCGGCACGCCCAATGACGTGCTGATCCGCCTGCCCGCCCAAGGTGGAGGCGATGCCAAGGAGCAGGCCGCGCAAAAGGCGGTTGTTGATGCGCTTGGCCCAACGGTTGAAGTGCGCTCCAAGGAAACCGTGGGTGCCAAGGTTTCGGAAGAATTGACACAACAGGCCACGGGTGCCGTGATGCTGTCGATCTTCTTTGTGCTGTTCTATTTATGGGCGCGGTTTGAATGGCAGTTTGCCTTGGGGGCTGTGGTCTCTCTATTGCATGACGTCACACTTTCCCTCGGCCTGTTCTCGCTCATCGGGCTGGAATTCAACCTCTCGATCATTGCCGCCATTCTCACCATCGTGGGCTATTCGCTGAATGACACCGTGGTGGTGTTTGACCGTATCCGGGAGTTCCTGCGCCGCTACAAAAGCATGGGCCTGGCAGACTTGATCGATTTCTCCATCAACTCGGTTCTGCCGCGCACCATTCTCACCTCACTGGCCACCCTGATGGCGCTTCTGGCGCTCTTCTTCTTCGGCGGCGAGGTGATCCATGGCTTCTCTTTCGCCATGATCTGGGGTGTCGTAGTGGGCACTTATTCATCAATCTTCATTGCCTCGCCAGTTCTCATCCTGTTTGGCACCAAGCGTGAAATGGCAGCAACCGAGGGCAAACGCGCGCGATGAAATTCCTGCCAGAGCGGCGAGCCATTGCGTCTTTCGGCGATGGTGGCTTTCGCTTTGGGGATCATTCGCACAAGGGGCACTTGTTGGTCTTGCCCTCGGGCATGCGCGCCTGGGATGGCGCGGATTTGACGGCGGTGTTTGCTGAATCAGACGAGATCGATTTTCTAATTCTCGGCACAGGCGTGAAGCAGCAGCGTATTCCCACCGAACTTGCGGCGCGGCTGCGAGCTTCCGGCATCAGTGCTGATGCCATGTCCACCTCGGCTGCGGTTCACAGTTATAATCTGATGCTCGGCGAAGCCAGGCGCGTGGCCGCCGGCCTTCTGGCGGTGCCGTGATGGATGAGGTGCAAGCCTTTGTGCGCCAGCATGACCGGGACCGCTATCTCGCGTCACTTTTTGCACCGGAGGAAAAGCGGCCGCATCTCTTGGCGCTTTATGCCTTTCATGCCGAAGTCGCGCGCATTGCCGGGCTGGTGAGTGAGCCTCAGCTGGCGGAAATCCGCCTGCAATGGTGGTTGGACACTTTGGAAGGCCTCTATGCTGGAGAGGCACAGGCGCATCCGGTGGCCAAAGCGCTGGGTGAAGCCATCAAGATCGGCGGCATACCGAAGTTCGCGCTGACCAATATGGCCAAGGCCCACCAATTTGATTTCTATTCAGACCCGATGCCTAGTCAGAATGACCTGGAAGGCTATTTGGGGGAGACGAGCGGGGCACTGGTGCGGCTTGGAGCGATGATTCTTGA
>JAYTIG010000436.1:0-9810 GCA_043731995.1 Hyphomicrobiales bacterium | reverse complement strand
ATGGCCAGCGCAATTGCTTCCTTCATCGTTGTAATTGCATCGGGATATTCCGAGCGGATATAGATGAAGCCCTTGGTGGCGCCTGCAGCAAGGCCCGCAATGGTCATGCCCTCGATGAGCATGAAGGGATCACCCTCCATCACCATGCGGTCAGCGAATGTGCCCGAGTCGCCTTCGTCAGCGTTGCAGCAGATGTATTTCTGTTCCGCCTTGGTGTCGTGAACGGTTTTCCACTTGATGCCGGTGGGAAAGCCAGCGCCGCCGCGGCCACGCAGACCCGAATCCGTTACCTCTTTCACGATTTCTACGCCGCTCATGGCGAGCGCCTTTTTCAATCCGGCGAAACCACCATGAGCAATGTAGTCATCAAGCGAGACGGGATCGGTGATGCCTGCGCGCGCGAATGTGAGACGCTCCTGCTTTTTGAGGAATGGGATTTCTTCAACCAGCCCCTGAGACAGCTTGTGTTTGCCGCCTTCCAGAAAATTCGCGGCGAACAGCGATTTGACATCCGCAACCTTCACGCCGCCATAACCCATGCGGCCGTTGGGCGTTTCAATTTCAACAAACGGCTCCAGCCAGGCCAGCCCGCGCGATGAATTGCGAATGATCTGTATACTGATCTTTTTGGCCTTGGCCTCTTTGGCAATGGTTGCCACCACCTCATCTGCACCCAGCGCCTTGGCCAGCATGTCGCGCGGAACAAAAACTTTCACCATTATGCAAGTTCCTTGACGAGAGCTTTTACCTTGTCGGCCTTGATGGCCGCCCTGGGCCTTCCATCAATCAATGCGGCCGGGCCCATAGGGCAGAGGCCCAGGCAATAGACCGCTTCCAATGTGATCTTGCCATCCTTGGTGGTTTCACCGAGTTTGATCTTGAGGGCTTTCTCAAGTGCCGCGATAACTTCAAAACCTCCGGCACTCTGGCAGGCTTCGGCGCGGCAGATCTTGATCACATGCTTGCCTGTCGGCTTCAAATGATAGTCATGATAGAAGGTGGCTACGCCGTAAACCTCGGCGCGCGATAAGTTCAACACCTCGGCAATAATGGGCAGGGCCTTTTCCGGCACATGGCCCAGTTTTTCCTGAACATCATGCAGGATTTCCAAAAGCGCATCCGGCTTATTGCCGTGGTGCAAACAGATTTCAGCCACAGGCCCGGCCTGCGGCGTTCCAAATTCAATCAGCGTGTGTTTTTTGGCCATGCGGGACTATAGGGGCTGCCATGCGGGAAAGCCAATCGGCGCTGGCTATGGGCTGATAGGCAAACTCAATCAGGCTTGAAATTCTTCGCAGCCCTGAAAAGCGCTGATATGGCGGGAGAAAGCGGCTCACGATCCACCGCCACCAGGCCAACGGCGTGAGAAACCACCGGCTCAACCAGCGGCACGGCAACCACGCCCTCGAGTGCTCCCATCGCGTTTTTGAAATAGTCCGGCATGATGGAGCATAGGCCCATGGAACGCACCGAAGAGAGCAGGTTCATGATCGAGTTGGTTTCCAGCCGCGGTGTCGGTTGCGCCTTGGCGGCGGCAAATGCACGATCAATGATCCGGCGATTCTGCATATTGGGTGTGAGCAGGCACAGCTGCTGCTGCGCCGCCTCGAACCAAGTGACGCTTTCGCGCCCGGCAAGCTCATGGCTTTCTGCCACAAAGAGGCAATAGTTCTCGCGGTAAAGCTCTTGCCGCATCAGGCCTTCGACCGGCTCATTATCGAGATAGGTGACACCGGCTTCGATGGAGAAATCATTCAGTGCACGGAGGATTTCAACCGATGAATGCGACAGGATGGTAAAATCCACCGATGGGTGATTGGCATTCATCGCCTTGGTGAGAAAGCTGGCCATCGGCAGCGCCGAAGGGATGACACCCAGCACCATGCGGCCCACAAGCTCGCCCTTCTTGCCTTTGATCGTGGCAAGTTCACCTTGCAGATTGTTCCAGTTATCCAGAATGGCATGGGCCCATTTCAAAACCCGCTCACCTTCCGGCGTAAGGCCGATGTAGCGCTGGCCACGCTCCACGATGGGAACGCCAAGCTCCTGTTCCAACTGGCGAATGCGGCCCGAAAGCGTGGGCTGCGTCACATTGCAGGCCGCCGCCGCACGGGTGAAATGCTTTTCGCGGGCCAGGGCGGCAAGATATTGCAGTTGGCGGATGTCCATTCCGGAACAATAGCTTGGACGCAGTTTCGAAGCGCGGTTAAAAACTAAATTCCGATAGTCGGAAAATAGTCCTTGACACCGTACGGTGACCCTGCTATTTCTCGTCACACTCCAGAAATGGGTCAAGAGAAATGGCCCGCATAACCGCCGCTCCGGCGCATTTGGAAATCAAACATGACAGAAGAGACTGAAGCCCCGGCAGTGCCGGATTGGACAGACATTCGCGCGCGCTATGAGGGCGGCGTGGAGAAGGTGGCGCAGATTGCTGCAGCCATTGGCCTTGCTGGCGTAACACTTTCAAACAAAGCCAAGGCTGAAGGCTGGACGTTGCGCCGTGTTAGCATCGCGGCGCCCAGCAGTGAAGAACCTGCACCTGGCAAACCGGCCCAAGCCATCACATCAAAACCTGGCAAGGCGCAATCCACGCGCCAGACTTTGCTGCGCCTGAAAGACATCATCCAAACCCGCCTGCGCCATGTGGAAGGCGAATTGGGCGAGATTGGTGAAAAACTGAATTCGCTCTCCAGCGAACGCGAAATCCGCTCCACCAACACTTTGGTGCGCACGCTGGAAAAAGTTCTTGAGATTGAACACAAGGAACGCAAGCAACGTGGCAAACTCCGCAAGGACAAACTCCGCCTTGATGACGCCGGGCGTGATGAACTTGCGCGCCGCATTGCAAGCCTGTGCGAAAGCGGGCCAGGCGAAAGTGTTGAGCCGCGGTCTGCTGATAGCCCAAGTGCAGGCCCTGCTGTGGGACTGGCCGCTGTGGGCGAGGCCTGACCAGCTTGCGCCGCCGGATGATTGGCGCTGCTGGCTTTTGCTTGGCGGGCGCGGCAGTGGTAAAACCCGCAGCGGTGCTGAGTGGGTCCGCATGTTGGCGGCTTCAGCTCCCCTGCGCATCGCCCTCGTGGCGCCCACGTTTGATGAAGCGCGGCTGGTGATGATTGAAGGCGATTCCGGGCTTCTTGCGGTGCATCCGCCAGACGAGCGGCCGAAGTTTGAGCCCTCGAAGCGCCTTGTCACCTGGGCCAATGGATCGCAGGCGCAGGTGTTCTCCGCCGAAACGCCGGATGGCTTGCGCGGGCCGCAATTTCATGCCGCCTGGTGTGATGAACTGGCCAAATGGAAACAGGCCGAAGGCGTGTGGCAGATGTTGCAACTGGCCTTGCGGCTGGGTGAAAACCCTCAAGCCGTGGCCACCACAACGCCACGCCCCATTCCGCTGTTGCGGAAGTTGCTGGGTGACGGCGCAACCGTGGTGTCGCGCTCACGCACTGATGACAACCGCGCCAATCTGGCCAAGCTGTTCCTGGCCGATGTGACGGCTCGTTATGGCGGCTCTCGCCTGGGCCGGCAGGAACTTGATGGCGAGATGATTGAGGACGATCCCGATGCGTTGTTCAAACGGGCTGATATTGACCGGCTGCGTGTGGCCGAAACGCCAGTGCTGAAGCGCATCGTGGTGGCAGTTGATCCACCCGCAAGCTTCAATGCCAAAAGCAATGCCTGCGGCATTGTGGTTGTGGGGCTGGGGAGCGACGAACATTGTTATGTGTTGCAAGATGCTTCCGTTGAGCGCGCGCGCCCCAAGCAATGGGCCGACAAGGTGGCCGAGGTTTACAGGCTGCACAACGCATCGCGCGTGGTGGCGGAAGTGAACCAGGGCGGCGCAATGGTGGAGGATGTTTTGCGGCAAGTGGCACCCGATATTTCTTATCGCGCCGTTCATGCTGCCCAAGGCAAGCGCGTGCGGGCCGAACCTGTGGCAGCCTTGTATGAGCGCGGGTTGGTGCATCACGCTGGCGCCTTTCCTGCGCTGGAGGATGAAATGTGTTCCGTGATCGAAGAAGGCCGCAGCCCCGACAGGCTCGATGCGCTGGTCTGGGCGGTGACAGAATTGCGGTTGAAGAAACGAACCGCCGAGCCACGCGTGCGAGTGGTTTAGTAAATTGCACCCTTTGTTCAGCCGTCACCCCAGCGAAGGCTGGGGTCCAGCTTGACAACCTCCGAGAGTTGGCAAAGCAAGCTGGATGCCAGTCTGCGCTGGCATGACGGCTAGAGAGATTTGTATTCAACCAGGGTTCCGATTGGGTCGATCTTTTCGTGAAGATCAATCCAATCCGAGTTCATTTCTTCAATGAGCCTGATCTTCCAAGCGCGTTGCCAGGCTTTCATTGCCTTTTCTCTTTTGATGGCCTGCTCCATGGAGTGGTGATGTTCATACCAAACGAGAAGATTGCATCCGTGTTCTGACGTGAAGCCAGGTGTATTGCCATTCTTGTGGTCATCCACGCGGTTATAAAGCTGGCTCGTGACACCAATGTAGATGCTGCCACGGTAGCGATTTGCCATGATGTAAACTGCGGGGGTCTTCTCGCCATCCATAACGGAAATGTCTCAGGCTTTTAACCGCAGGTCAAGAAAGCTGGACCCCAGCCTTCGCTGGGGTGTCGAAATAGATAGGAAATCTCCCATGTTCAACAAACTCAAATCGCTGTTCGCCGCTGAACAGAAATCTCTCCCCAACCTGCCATTGGTGAGCCTTTACAATGTGGGCCAGCCCTATTGGGCGCCGCGCAATTACGCTCATTTTGCCCGCGCTGGATTCTCTGGCAACGCCGTGGCCTATCGCTGCGTGCGCATGATTGCTGAGGCTGCAGCGTCGGTTCCACTGATGCTCTTCAAGGGGCCAGCAGAACTGGCGGCGCATCCGTTCCTTGATCTGCTTCGCCGCCCAAACCCGGCGCAGGGCGGGCGCGACTTTATGGAGAACATCATTTCCTTCCTGCTCGTCTCTGGCAACTCGTTCCTCGAAATTGCCACGCTGGATGGAACGCCGCGCGAGCTGGTGCCCCTGCGGCCGGACCGGATGCAGGTGATCCCGGGTGCCAAAGGCTGGGTGGAGGGCTACAAATACTCCGTGAACGGAGCACTCGTGAACCTGCCCGCCGAAGCGGTGTTGCATTTGAAGCTATTCAACCCGCTCGATGACTACTACGGCCTATCGCCGCTTGAAGCCGCGGCGCGCAGCCTGGATACGCACAACGCGGCTTCCGCATGGAACAAGGCGATGCTGGACAATGCCGCGCGGCCTTCGGGTGCATTGGTATTCTCTGGTGGCGATGGCCAGCTTTCACCAGACCAATTCGCGCGGTTGAAAAGTGAGTTGGAAGACAACTTCCAAAGTGCTGCCAACGCCGGAAGGCCGATGGTGCTTGAGGGTGGCTTGGATTGGAAAGAGATGGGCTTTTCACCCAAGGACATGGATTTCATCAATTCCAAGAACAACGCGGCGCGCGAGATTGCGCTGGGTTTTGGTGTGCCACCCATGCTGTTGGGCATTCCCGGCGACAACACATTTTCGAATTACGCAGAGGCCAACCGGGTGTTCTGGCGGCAAAGTGTCATTCCCATTCTGCGCCGTGTGATCGACGCACTGTCACATCGTGTGGGCGAACAGTTTGAACCGGATTTGCGCCTTGATGCTGATCTTGATCAGGTTGAGGCATTGAGCCATGACCGTGATGCACTGTGGGCGCGCGTGAACAACGCGAGTTTTCTCAGTGATGCAGAGAAGCGCGCGGCGGTGGGATATCGGTAGTTCTGCATTCTTCAGCCAATACTTTGTCACCTGCACCTTTTGCTCTCTCACCTCATCTCTTATTCCGTCACCCCGGCGAAGGCCGGGGCCCAGCTTTGACTGGGTTCGGAGCTCGCGAAATCAAGCTGGATCCCCGTCTTCGCGGGGATGACGACTTATAATTTAGGAATTGGAATTGTGATGTCCCTTCGTCTCAAGCGGCGCGGGCTGGAACTGCCGTTGTCGGCAGGGCCCGGCACCGGCGTGTTCTCTGGCTATGCTTCGCTATTCAATGTGGCCGACCAATCCGGCGATATTGTTTTGCCCGGCGCCTTCAGCACCTCTCTGTTGCGCCGCCCGGCGGAAGATTTGCGCATGTTGTTCCAGCACGACCCGTCAGAGCCCATCGGAACCTGGCTGGAAGTGCGCGAAACGCAGCGCGGCCTCTATGTGCTGGGCCGACTCAACAAGAATGTGCAGCGGGGCAGGGAGGTGCTTTCGTTGCTCGAAACCGGCGGGCTTGATGGCCTTTCCATCGGCTTCAAGACCATCGCCGCGCGCAAGGACAAGGTGGGCACGGCGCGTCTGCTGAGCAAAATTGATCTCTGGGAAATTTCACTCGTCACTTTCCCGATGTTGGAAAATGCGCGGGTGAGCACGGTGAAGTCGCATGCACGGGCCAGGGCTTCACCGCTCTTTCTGAATCCGAAGCCCGCAACCTGAATTGAAACGGAGTATCCGACTGATGGACACACTTGAAACCAAAGTGGCGCAACCCGCCACTGATTACACTGACGTGCTTGTGGCCTTTGAGGCTTTCAAGGACGCCAATGATGACCGCCTGGCGCAGATCGAAAAGCGCCAGAGCGCAGATGTTGTCACTGTTGAAAAAGTTGACCGCATCAACAAGGCGCTGGACGATCTCATTCTGAAATCCCGCCGCCCACAGCTTTCGGCCGATGTGAAGACTGAGCCAACTGAACACAAGAAGGCCTTTGACTCTTATGTGCGCAAGGGCGACGCCATGGCACTCAATGCCATGGAAGCCAAGGCAATGTCGGTAGGCTCCGGCCAGGATGGTGGCTATCTCGTGCCGCCGGAAACCGAAGCGGAGATCGGCCGCCTGATTTCCAAGGCCTCACCCTTCCGCGACATTTGCGATGTGCGCCAGATTTCCGCCATGGTGCATAACAAGCCCTTCAACACCAATGGCCATCAGGCCGGCTGGATTGGTGAGGCGGCCAACCGCCCGCAAACCACTTCAGCTACGCTGGCCCAGCTCACCTACCAAACCATGGAACTCTATGCCATGCCGGCCGCCACCCAGGCCTTGCTGGATGACTCGATCGTCAACATTGATGAGTGGATGGCGCGTGAAGTGCAAACCGTGTTCGGCGAACAGGAAACCAATGCCTTCACCAATGGTGATGGCATCACGGCACCCAAGGGCATGCTCACTTATCCCAAGGTGGCGCAGGCTTCATGGAGCTGGGGCAACATCGGCTATATCGCCACCGGCGTTGCCGGTGCCTGACCCGCAACTGTGCCCAGCGACAAGTTGATGGACGTGGTCTATTCGGTGAAGGCTGGTTACCGTGTCAATGGCCGCTTCATGATGAGCCGCAACACGCAGAGCCAGATCCGCAAGTTCAAGGACAACCAGAACCAATATCTGTGGCAACCGGCGCAGGCCGCGAACCTCACCCCAACCTTGCTGAGTTTTGCCGTCACTGAAAACGAATACATGCCGGATATTGCCACCGCAGTTCACGCCTTGGCCTTTGGTGATTTCCACCGTGGCTATCTGATCGTGGACCGTGTGGGTGTGCGTGTGTTGCGCGATCCCTATACCGCCAAGCCCTATGTTTTGTTCTATGTGACCAAACGCGTCGGTGGCGGCATGCAGGATTTTGATGCCATCAAGACGCTGAAGTTCGACGTGTCGTAGTGAGCAAGGCCCTCGCCCTTCGAGGCTTGGCTTCGCCAAGCGCCTCAGGGTGAGGGCTATCAATTCCCTCACGCTGAGGTGCCCCGCACAAGCGGGGCCTCGAAGCGCCCTTCAGGACATTCCATGCCCCTTCTTCTCACCACTCCACCCACGGCGGAGCCTTTGGCGCTGGCCGAAGTGAAGGCGCACTTGCGCCTCGCGATCACCGATGATGATGCTTACATCACCTCTCTCATCACCGCCGCGCGGCGCGCCATTGAAAGCCGCTATGGTTTGACAATGATGCGCCAAAGCTGGGCCCTGTTTGCTGATGGCTGGCCCGCTGACGGCGTGTTTCACATTCCGCTATGGCCAGTGATCTCCATCGATGGCCTCACCTGCTTTGCGGATGATGACACGGCTTCGACGATTGATCCGGCGCATTACTTTCTCGATGCCGCTTCACGCCCTGCGCGCGTGGCGTTGCGCCGGGGCCGAGTGTTTGCGCCGCCGGGCCGCAACATCAACGGACTGAAACTCGCCTTCACGGCAGGCTTCGGCCTGGATGCCAGCTTTGTGCCACAAGAGGTGAAGCAGGCGCTGATGGCCACCGTTGCCGATTGGTATCAAAACCGTGGCGACGAGGCAGGCGGCACCTTGCCTTCCACAGCGCTCGAGGCGCTCGCCGCTTACCGCAATGCGAGGCTGGCATGATCCAGCCTGGTCTTGCCGTGCAACAGGCGATGATGGCAGCACTTGCGTCGCGGCCATCACTCACCAGCCTTTTGGGCGGTGCGCATATCTATGACGAACTGCCGCGCGGCGCCACAGTGCCGAATGTGACTTTCACCACCATTGAAACCCGCGATTGGAGTGTTGCCGACCAAAAGCCTCATGAGAGCTTCGTAAGCCTTGAGATCAATTCCAAGAGCCGCAGCCGCGCCCAGGCGCAGATCATCATTCAAGAGATTGAGACGGCACTGGATGGTGCGGTGCTCACGCCCTCTGGCCACACGCTCGTGAACCTGCGCTGCGTTTTCATCTTTGCCGCAAGGCCAAGAGCCAAAGACTTTTTCACCGCCACCATGCGCTTTCGCGCGGCCACCGAACCGCAATAACGGAGACATAACATGACAGCCCAACGCGGCCGTGACTTGCTGCTGAAAGTCGATTCAGCCGGCACCGGAACCTATATCACCGTGGCCGGCCTGCGCGCCAATACGCTAACTTTCAATTCGGAAGTGGTTGATGCTTCCGCGCAGGATTCCGCCGGAGCCTGGAAAGAACTGCTGGCAGGTGCGGGCCTAAAATCGGCGCAGATCAAAGGTCAGGGCATTTTCAAGAATGCTGCGTCTGATGCCACCATCCGCAGTCATTTCTTCAACGGAACAATTGTGAACTGGCAGATCGTGATCCCTTCATTCGGAACCGTTACGGGCCCGTTCCAGATTGCTTCGCTGGATTTCAGCGGCAGGCATGACGGCGAAGTGACTTTCGACGTGAGCCTGGTGAGTGCTGGGCAACTGAGCTTTGTATGAGGCGATCAATGGCTAACAGACATCGTGGTGAAATTGAAGCTGAGCTGGGCGGCAAGACTTACACGCTGGTTCTCACACTCGGCGCCCTCGCCGAAATCGAAGACGCTTATGGCGGGGAAGACATGATTGCCATTGCCGAGCGTTTCGAGGGCGGCCGTATCAGGGCCAGCGACGCAATCAAGGTGATGGGCGCCGGCCTTCGAGGTGCTGGCGAAACGATCAGCAATGAGGATGTGGCAAAGCTCTCTGTGCCCGGCGGTGCGGCGGGCTATCTGCGCATCCTGGCCGAACTGCTGAAGGCGACGTTCAGCCCGTAGGAGTGCATGTTTTATTCACTCGTCACCCCGGCGAAGGCTGGGGTCCAGCTTTGGTTTGGCTCCTTACAAAGGAAGAAAGCGGGATGCTAGCCTTCGCTGGCAGGACGAATTTTGAAAATCGGTAAATCGCAAATGACTCAATCTCCAACCTTCCCCTGGGCGCGGTTCATGCGCGCCGGGATGGGCCAGCTTGGCCTGTCTCCAACTGAATTCTGGCGCAGCACGCCGCGCGAAATCGCGGCGGCCGTGGGGCCTGCCCCTCCCCAGCCCCTGCTG